>CAWWCX010000639.1:0-2083 GCA_963935445.1 uncultured Roseibacillus sp. | reverse complement strand
GCACTACATCGCCTGCGATCCCCAGGAGAAAAAACGCAAAGCCCTCGCAGCACGCTTTGCCCTGTCCCCGGAGGACACCCCTGCAATCGTCAGAAGCCCCGTGGGACTCCGCTACCCCTTTGGAGCTGTCATCGCAAACGAGGTGCTTGATGCACTGCCTGTCCGCCTCGTCCGCCGCTCACGGGACTCATGGGTGGAACGCCTTGTTTCGCTAGAGGATGGAGCCCTCGGCTGGACCGAGGCCCCCGTCCGGGAGGACGCTCTTGGTAAGCACCTGCAATCCCTGCCTGGCAACCTGCCCGAAGGCTACCAGACCGAGGTCTGCCTGCAACTGACCCCGTTCTTCCACGAGCTCTCCAGGGTATTCGACACCGCCCTCCACCTCTTCATCGACTACGGTTTCGAACGCGACGACTATTATCATCCTGACCGCACCGAGGGCACCCTCCAAACCTACGCCCATCATCAGGCGGGAACAAACCCCCTCGAAAGCCCCGGGCAGCGTGACCTGACAACTCACGTCGACTTCACCAGCACGGTCGAGGCCGCCCATCAGTCCGGCCTGCGCCTCCTGGGGTGCGCTCGCCAGGAATCCTATCTCACGACTCTGGCCGCGCCGTTCCTCACCAACCTTCCGGACAGCCCCGCAACGCCTACCTTCATTCGCCAGTTTCGAACCCTGACCCACCCTGGTCTGTTCGGCTCTCGCTTCCATGTCCTTGAGCTGACCCAGGGTGCTGTCTCTCCCCTGCTGGCCTTCCCCTGCCCGAACCAGCTGCACACCGACCACCACTGAAGCATCCTTGCCACCGGGGCGAGGGAACTTCATGCTCCCGCTGTCGTGAAACTACCACCGCCTGTCATCTGCGCCCTCGCCCTCTCCTCCTCCCTCCCCGAGGCTGCCCCCGTGGGGAACTACCCTTCCCTGCCAAGCAAGGTCTTCTCCACCTACACGCCCCGGAAACCCGAATCCTATGCCCCCGGGGCCATGGCGAGCCAGGCGCAGTCCTTTCTGAAATCCCTCGAAAAAAACCTGCGTCAACAGGCCTCCCTTCCCTACGACAGCCCCGAGAAGGCCAAGTGGACCAATGTGCCCCCGAGGGGACCCCAGGGAGGTGTCCGGCTGGGTGACCTCAACGAGAAGCAAATGAAGGAAGCCTGTGACCTTCTCGCCGCCGTCCTCAGTCCTCAGGGCTACGGCAAGGTGCGCAACATACCTCTCGCCGACGACCGGCTCCTCCGCAATGGTCAGCGTCGCCCTGGCTTCGGGGCCGAAGACTACTGGCTCGCTATTTTCGGGGAACCCTCTGCCACCGGGAAGTGGGCTCTTCAATTCGATGGGCACCACCTGGCGGTCAACCTGACCTTCCAGGGCAAGCGCATGTCGATGTCCCCAACCTTTATCGGCACCCAGCCCCGCGCATTTCAGCTCGGAAAGAACAGGATGATCGTGCCCATGGCCGGAGAAGCTCCCGCCGGCCTTGCCCTGTTGCAAAGCCTCGATGAAAAGCAGAAGAAACAAGCTCAGGTTGGGGACCGCCGGAAGAACCTGGTCACCGCCGCCGGCAGGGATGGCTTCGTCCCTGAACCCCTTGGGCTAGCGGGCAAGTCTCTCAACGCTACTCAGCGCACCTCGCTTCTGGCCCTGCTCGGCGAATATGTCGGAGACCTGCCCGGACCCTTCGCGCAGCAGCGCCTCACCGAACTCACCGCCGAAATCGACAGGATGAACTTCGCCTGGTGGGGACCGGCCCGGAAGGGCGGAGACTTCTCCTACCGCCTGCAGGGCCCCAGCCTCATCATTGAGTATGCCGGTCAGGACCTCGGAGGAGACCCTCACAATCATCTCCATTCCATGTATCGGGATCCCACCAACGAGTATGGTGCCCGGCTGGCAAAGTGAGCACAGGCAGGTCGGACCGGGGACATGAAGTCCCTGCCGGTCAACCCACCTTCTGCAACCTGCGCCCTCAAGGAGGGCGGGCGGAAAATCCCGTTGTCATTTCACGCCCGCTTCCTACCTTCATCCCCATGCCGGGATGGCGGAATTGGTAGACGCGCCTGATTTAGGATCAGGTGTCCC
>CAWWCX010000638.1:0-2085 GCA_963935445.1 uncultured Roseibacillus sp. | reverse complement strand
GGCTCGGAGATGTGTATAAGAGACAGGATCGGGGAAACGGGTGAGGAAAACGAATTTCTTTTTTGGCGGCGGCAATGTTCTCGGGTAAGTGGCGGGGAACGACTATCCTTCATTTCGTGAAACGCGCTCCCTCCTCCCTCGCCTCTCTCCCTGTTCTTGCCCTTCTCGCGGGAGGGGCCCCCCTGATGGCCCAGCAGCCTGCCACCCCGACATCGGTTCCGTTGGAGAAGACCCTGGAGCCTCTTTTTCAGGAGGTGTCTGATGGTGACCTTCAAGACGGCCCCTTTGACCTTACCTCGAAGAAGGACTACTCGAACTTTCGTGTTTTGCTGGACTACGATGCGGGCGAGGGGTCGAAGCCGAAGCTGGTAGTTTCAGGGGATCATGCCATCGAGTTGCCGGCTGGGGATCAGCGCAGGGTGGAAGTGGCATACGAGCACGCACTGGGGCAGGCCGCGAGGGTACGGGTGTGGCATGAAGGCAAGCTGGTCAATCCGGGGGAAGAGCTGAAGGGATCAGCGCCGGCGGGTGCAGGTCCGGCGAGCGACGCGGTCGTCGCCAGTGTGGAGGATTCCGGGAAGGTGTTCCGCTTCGATCGCGACTACACCGTGATGGTGACCTTCAAGACGAAGGGGAATGGCCCGCTGGTGGCCAAGGCTCCTCAGGCCGGCAAGTGGGTGGAGAATGGCAAGATGCTGTTCCTGCGCAATGGGCAGCTCACCTACGACATTGGGTGGCTGGGGGACATGGAAGGAAAGACCCGGGTCAACGACGGGAAAGAGCACGTGGCGATCCTGCAGATGGACGGCAAGACCGCGCGCCTGTTCCTGGACGGAAATCTGGAGGCTGCCCGGCGGGACTTTTCCCGGCCGGATGAGGCGAGCCACGTCTTCAAGATCGGGGCGGGCACGGACGACTTTGGTGGCCGCTGGGATGGTAAGATTTCCAATGTGCGCTGGTGGAAGCGGGCCCTCAGCCTGGCGGAGGTGAAATCCCTTTCGACCGGCAAGGCGGATACGGTCAACACGCCGGATTACAACTGGAAGCCCGGTGGCGCGAAGGAGCCGGCGGTTGAGGCGAAGCCCCGGCGATTGGTAGAGGTCAAGTATGGACAGGTTCCCGGTTACGGAACGAAGGTGCAGCTTCAGGCCGGGGCAGGATTCCATTTGCGCCGGGCGCGGGTTCAGCCCCTGCAGACGTCCGATCACGCGGCCCTCGTGCGGGGCTGGAATGAAGAAAGCCTGGCGCGAGGAAAGCAGGTCTATGGACAGCTGTGCGTCACCTGTCACGGGACAGTGGAAAAGGAGGGATCCCTCCCGACTGCGCTGCGCTTCCACGAGGGCGAGTTCAGGAACGGGAACGATCCTTTTCGCATGTTCCAGACCCTCGAGCGGGGCTATGGCCTGATGGTGCCGCAGCCGCAGTACAATACGGCCCAGAAATACGATGTGATCCACTACCTGAGGGAGGTCTTCCTGAAGGACAGGAACGAGAAGCAGTTGACGGAGTTGGATGATGACTACCTCGCCCTTCTTCCGCGGGGCATGACTACGGTGCAGGAGCGCCAGGAACCCCGCAAGGGACGTCAGTATGTTCTTCAGGATTATGGGAATGTTCTTTTCTGGACGATGCAGGTGGAGGGCGGGAATATCGCCCAGAAGGGAATCACGGTGCGGGTGGATGATGGGCCCGGCGGGGTCGTCGAAGGCAAGGCGTGGATGCTCTACGACCATGACACGATGCGGCTGGCCGCCGCCTGGACCGGGGACAAGTTTGTGGACTGGAGAGGAATCGCCTTCGACGGATCGCACGGATCGCACACCAGTATCGTGGGCGACAAGAAGTTTGTTTTTCCGAACGAGCCGATGTGGGCCAACCCAGAGGGAGGGGGGTATGAGGATGTCCGGATCAAGGGGCGCGACAACAAGCCCTACGGGCGCCTGCCGACCGCGTGGGTGAAGTTCCGCGGCCTGCAATACGTGGGAGGGGAGGCGGTCATCGAGTATACCGTGGGCGAGCGGGTGATTGAGGAAGTTCCGCAGCTGTCTCTTATACACATCTCCGAGCCCACGAGACCGTACTAGA
>CAWWCX010000637.1:0-2087 GCA_963935445.1 uncultured Roseibacillus sp. | reverse complement strand
GCTGCCGGACTTGTCGGTTCGGAGGGGGAATGTGCGCTGGTTCTTGAAGTTGGGACGCCTCAGGGAGACGTTGAGAACCTGACCCGCGCGTGGCTCACCGGTCCGGCCGAGATTCTGGAGAATGAATCTGCCTTCCACACGGCTGAGGTAGAGGTCGTCCACCCGGTCACTGCTGAGCTGTCCATTTACCCGGAAGGTTTCTCCAGCGGAAAGTTCCAATTCCTTGTGCCCCTGGCTGGCAACCTTGACGGTTGCCTTCAGCTGGACCTGCAGGGAGGTGAGCCGGTTGGGGACTCGGATTTCATGGGTGGCTTCCCGGTCGGAAGCGATCCTGAAATTGCTGATGGTGTCGGTGGAGGAGACTCCGTCCAAGTCCGTTGAAATGAGAGTGAGTTGCACCTTGCTCAGGCGGGTGAGCGAGATGGGCTGTCCCGCTACCGTGAGGGAGGGTCTGACCATCACGGTAGCCTTGCCGCCCGGGCGCAGGGATTCCCGGTCAATCTGGATGCCGGCATGAAGCTGGTAGGACTCCTTGGAATGCTGGAAGCGGGTCAGGCTGGCGAAGCCGTCAGAGGACTCGACGACCGGGGTGCGGTGGCCGGGGTCATTGCTAAAGGGAATGAGGACGCGGCCCTTTTCATCGCATTTGTAGCGGCGGCCGCCGAACCAGACCGAGGCGCCTTCGGCGGGCTTGCGAACCTCGTCGAGGATGGTGATGACTTCCCCGCCACCGGCGGTGGCGGACAGCACGTTGTGACGGCCCTTGCGGATGAGGGCCCGGCTGCTCTTGCTTCCGCCGATGAACTCGACGATCCAGACCCCGCGCCGATTTGCGATCTCGGGAAACTCGAAGTCCCGGGCGATGCGGCGTTGTGGAGCGTCCTTGTACTGGACGGTGCGTTCGTGATTGGTCACGAGGCCGTCGAGGTCAAGATCGGTACTGATCTCGGAGCCGTGCTTCATGTAGTAGTTGAGGGTATTAACCTCGAAAACCTTCACGATGAGGGTCTGGACGTTCTTGATGTGCACGCGGAGGCGCACCTTGTCGGTGATGTTGAAGTGCTCGGGGCTGGTGGGGTCGAATTCGATGTCAACGCGGTCCTTGAGGGACTGGAACTCGGTGGGGGTGAGCAGGGAGGCCCAGCGTTCGGGATCGCCGATTCCATGTACGATCTTGCTCTCCGCGAAGACTCCCTTGAGCCAGTTCTCCTTGAAATAAGGAGCGTAGGGCTGGTAGTCGCGAGCCTCCTTGAGAAGCTCGAGGAGGTAATTGCGCACCAGGGGCTCGTCCGTGCGGATCGGGGCGAGTCCGGTGACCTTGCTGAAGTTCTGACCCAGGTTGGCAGGGTGGCGCCAGAGGTCGCGGTTGTTCCGGATCCAGTCTGGATGCACGTAGGAAACGCTGCGTGGCATCTTGATATATTCCATCAGGCGACCGGCATCATGGACACCCTGGGAGTGGTCGAAGAGGAGGCGCTGGTAAAGGAGGTGGGCCTTGAGAGAGTTGAAGGAAGGGTCAAGCTCCGAGAGGAACTTCCAGGCACGCTCCAGGTATGCTTTGCGAACCCCGGGCTGGGCGGCGGGGTTGACGTCGGCACCGGGAAGGAGTTTGCCAAGGTAGGTGTGAACGAAGTTTTGATTGCGAAGGAGGTCCTTCTTCTTTTCCCGGAGTGTATCGAGCTGTGCGACTGTGAGTGCGCGGTGGATATTAAACTCACCAAATCCACGACTTTCCTTTGTATCCAGGTCCGCGAGGATGATTTCGACCAGTCCGGGAAGGTCCGGGTTGTCGGCCCGGCCCAGCAGATCGCGACGCTGGGCGGGTGTGAGTTTGTGCCCGCTGGCAAGCAGGCTGTAGAATTCGTGGGGTGAGATGTTCTGGAGGGTCTTGGTTCCGCGCAGGGCGTCGGCGAGGAACCTTTCCCAGGAGATCTCATCCTGCTGGAGGGCGGTGGCCAGCTCCCGGGCCTGGACCTTTCCCTCCTGCTGATGGTTGAACTGGAGCCTGAGTTCGCGCCGGATGTGCTCCAGGGATCCCTTGGGGTCCCGTGGGTAGTTGATCAGGGCCTCACGATTTACAATAAGAT
>CAWWCX010000636.1:0-2090 GCA_963935445.1 uncultured Roseibacillus sp. | reverse complement strand
ATCTAGTACGGTCTCGTGGGCTCGGAGATGTGTATAAGAGACAGCTGCCAATGGACGGCAACTGCCTGCCGGCTCCCGCCGTTTTCCTTCATCTCGAGGCCTTTGTAGAAATAAGTATTTCCGAGGCCGAAGTGTGCCTGGGACTGGACGTTGGGATTGCGCGAGAGGAGGGCTCCAGAGAATGAGCTGGAGGCGGATTGATATTGCCGGAGGCGATAGGCAGCAGCCGCGGCTCCAAGTTGGAGTCGGGCCTTTCGTTCTCCGCGTGCGCTTTCGATCTCTTCCGCAAACAGAACAAGCGCGCGTTTATGCTCCCCGTTGGAAAGAGCGCGCTCGGCCGGAGTGCGCGGGAGCAGGCCCGCTTCCGCCGAGGGACAGGGCAGGAAAGGAAGGATAAGGGCCACTACGACACTTGCCTGCCTCGTCGAGGAAGCGCCCCGGGGGGACGGGACGGCGGCAGGGTGGCCGGTAAGACCCGCCCGGGGTGGAGGGCGTCGGAACTGGAGATTGGAGTTTAGGAGCATTCCCGCGACAAAGAGTAACATAGAGGGGCCGAGAAACCATTGGAAGTGGGGGATTGTGATGCGGCGCTTGCGTCCCTCGATTTCAAAGCGCTCGAGGCGCTGGATGGCTACTTCGAGCTTGGTAAGAAAATTGCGCCCGGCACCCTCTGAGTAAACTCCACCCGTCCGCTCGGCGAGACGGAGGAGCGCTTCGCTGTCGAGACGGGTAATTACGAGCGTGCCCTCGCGGTCGTGGAAGCGACCATCTTCTGAGCTGGGATCGGGGATGAATGCGCCCCGGGGCGTGCCGAAACCTGCGGCGAACACAGTGACTCCTTCGCGCGCCGCTTCGTGGCTGGCCTGTTCGACTCCTCCATGATGGGTTTCTCCATCACTCAGGAGCACTACGGTATTATCACGCTGTCCTGTCTGGTGGAGAGTCCTGATTGCGAGGCGCACCGCAGAGGCAAGGTCGGAGCCGTCCCGCGGAATCCAGTCTGTTTGGGAGTCGCTCTGGCGGTCAAGTTGCTGAAGCGTGTCCCGGAGCGCATTGTGATCAATCGTCAGAGGTGCCTGGATCCACGCTGTACCCGAGAAGGCGATGATGCCGATCCTGTCGTCTGGAAACCGGTCGAGGAGTTCGAGGGCGGAAGCCTTCGCCGCATGAAACCGGTTCGGATTGACATCCTCGGCGAACATGGAGCGCGAGACATCAATGGCGATGATGATGTTGCGCCCCCGGATGGTATCTGGCTGCACGCGGAATCCGGCGCTGGGTGACGCAAGGGCCGTGATGAGGAGAAGAAGCGCACACATGAAGGAGGCCAGGGCAAGCCATCGGCGATGACGGGGGCGGGGATGATAGAGGATTGAGCGCAGGCGGTGGGGAATGAGAAGGATCATCTGTCCGTCCCGCCTGCGGGAGGTCATCACTGCTCCAGCGACCATGAGCGGGATCAGCAGAATAAGCAGGAAGTATTCTGGATGGGCAAACTTCATGCGGTCGTTTCCTAGGGTCCGGGCAGGGGGTTGAGGGCAAAGGAGCTGAGAGCGAAGAACGCGAAGAGGAATCCTGTTGCAAGCAACCAGGGGTAGAGTTCCCGGGCGTCCACTACCGTCGAACTGCGCGCCTCGGATTTCTCAAGGTTGTCGATGTTGGCGAAGGTGTTACGCAGGCTTTCCATGGTCGAGGCCTCGAAGAATTCACCGCCTGTGATGCCGGCGATTTCACGCAGGGTCGGGGCGTCGTATTCCTGACGGGGCTGGAGAACATCCGATGGATCAAGCCGTCCTTCCTCGGTGCCGATCGCAATGGTGTAGACCCGCACGTCCAGAGGGGCCGCAGCCTCCGCGGCTTGAAGGGGAGCGAGGGGTCCCGAATTGCTTGCTCCATCGGTGACGAGGACAATGACCCTGCTCTTCGCGTCTCTGGCGTTGAGGCGGGTCGTCGAAGCTGCGATCGCGGATCCGATTGCGGTTCCGTTGGAATCGAGGTCACCGATTTCCAGTTCCTTCAGGCGATCGATGAGCCAGGCGTGATCGAGGGTGAGAGGGCAGACTGAGTAAGGCTTCGCCCCAAATGCCACG
>CAWWCX010000635.1:0-2104 GCA_963935445.1 uncultured Roseibacillus sp. | reverse complement strand
AAGCTGTCGACGGGGACTTTGGAACGGCAGTCATTACCTTTATCCCCAACACGGCAGAGACGGCCTGGTATGGACTGATGGAGGGGCTGCGGCAGTACCGGCGGGAGCGGGTGAGGGCCAATATCCTCGAGGCAGCCCGGGAAGGGGACCTGGAGGAGACCCTGCTTAATCATCTCATCATGGGCAATTGGCCTCGCGGGGAGAAAATTGCGCACAAGGATATCAAGATGCGCACCTTCATCTCGCAGGAGAAGGGACGTGCCCAGCTGGTCTCCCATGTCTACGACATTACCTACGGGGTGGTGGAGGAAGACGATGTGCTGGTGGCTCTGGATGATTCGATTGTCCGGGGTACCACGCTCAAGACTTCCATTCTCAAGATCCTGGGCCGGACGAATCCGCGCAAGATCGTGATCTGCTCGACCGCCCCGCAGATCCGCTATCCGGACTGTTATGGCATCGATATGTCGGAACTCGGGAAGTTCATTGCCTTTCAGGCGGCCATCCGCCTGTTGGAGCGGGACGGCAGGCACCTCCTGATTGAAGAGGTGCATCAGCATTGCTTGGAGGAGCTGCGCAAGCCTTGGGATGAGATGGAGAACTGTGTAAAGCGGATTTACGAGCCGTTTACGGCGGAGGAAATCTCAGCGGAAATCAGCCGCATGGTGTTTCCCGAGAATGGCTGGCAGGGTGAGGTGGAAGTGATCTTCCAGACGATTGAGAACCTGCATGAATCCATTGAGGGGCCATGCGGCGATTGGTATTTCACCGGGAACTACCCGACTCCCGGCGGCTACGCGACCGTAAACTCGGCCTTCGTGAACTGGCGCGAAGGAATCGCAGGCCGGAGCTACGATCTTCCGCTCTAGCAAGGGAAAGGCTGGCGGGTTAGCCGGGCCTTCATTTCAGCTCGATTCCGACCGGGCAATGATCGGAGCCATGAATCCCGGACAGGATGGTGGCGGACTGGAGCCGGTCCAGAATCGCGTTGGAGACGCCGAAATAGTCCAGTCGCCAACCGACGTTGCGCGCCCGGGATTGTGCCCGGAAGGACCACCAGGAATAGGCTCCGGTCACCTCGGGGTGGAAATGACGGAAACTGTCGGTGAATCCCGCTGCGAGGGTGTCTCCGAAACTTGTGCGCTCCTCATCCGTGAACCCTGCACTCCGGTGATTTGATCCGGGCCGGGCAATATCGATCTCCTGGTGAGCGACATTGAGGTCGCCGCAGAAGATCACCGGTTTTTTCCGGGTTTTTTCGAGGTGCTTCAGGTAGTTGCGGAAGGCTTGGTCCCAATCCATCCGGTAGTCGAGGCGGCGGAGCTCGTTCTGTGAATTAGGCGTGTAGACATTGACGAGGACGAAATCCGCGAATTCGGCGCTGATGACCCGCCCCTCGGTGTCATGCTCATCGATGCCGATGTCATTGAAAACGTCAAGGGGCTCCTCCTTCGTAAAGATTGCGGTGCCTGAATACCCTTTCTTCTCAGCGGAATTCCAATAGTTCCGGTAGCAGCCAAGTTCGAGCGGAAGCTCGACCTGTTCCGGGCGGGCCTTCGTCTCCTGCAGGCAGAGGACGTCGGGAGCTTCCCTCGTGATTGCCTCCGCCGCGCCTTTGTTGAGGGCCGCACGAATTCCGTTCACGTTCCAGGAGAGCAGTTTCATGGAAGTCATTGCTTATTGCTTATCCGGGACAGGAAAAGCACGAATGCCGGATTTCCTCCGGGACCCCGGTGCGAACCGCACGAGGGCCATATCTTCCATCCCGCCCGGGGATGAGAGAAAAGAATGCCGGTGTCGTCCGGTGCTGCAGGACGCGGGGTCCTATCGCTTGGAGAACTGGAAGCGCTTGCGCGCACCGGGTTGGCCGGCCTTCTTGCGCTCCTTGGCGCGCGGGTCGCGGCGCAGGTGTCCAGCGGCCTTGAGGGCGCCGCGCAGTTCCGAGTCCATCTGGGTCAGAGCCCGGGCGGCTGCGAGTTTGATGGCGTCCGCCTGGCCGGGAAGTCCGCTTCCCCGGACAACTACCTTGAGGTTGAACTTATTGACGAGGTTGGCCGTCTGGAACGGAGCCAGCACTTCATTCTGCAGGGGGAGGGTGGGGAAG
>CAWWCX010000634.1:0-2111 GCA_963935445.1 uncultured Roseibacillus sp. | reverse complement strand
GGGCTGGCGCAGGAGCCGGGGCTGGCGCAGGAGCCGGGGCTGGCGCAGGAGCCGGAGCTGGCGCGGGGGCCGGAGCTGGCGCGGGTGCTGGAGCCGGAGCCGGAGCCGGAGCCGGGGCTGGCGCAGGGGCCGGGCAGGGATCCGGTCAAGGGTCCGGTCAAGGCCAGGGCCAGGGGGCCGGAGGCCAGGGAATGGGCAACCCTCTCGACCTACAGGAAAGTTCCGCAGCCGGAACTTCCTCCACCGTGGCTCAGGGCGATGCCGTGGCGCGCACCCGGCAATCCATCAACTCCCTTACGCGACGGCAACGCTCTGCCGCCATCCAGAATTACGTGCAGCCCCTCCCGGTCGAATTCCGGAAGCTGGTTGCGGAATACTACGAAGCCCTTGAGGAATGAATGCCAGACCACTACGCACAACAACAGTGGCTGCCTTGACAGCCGCCTCCGTTCTCGCTTCCACCTTCCCGTTCGCCCAGGTCCGGGCTCAGGATGAGCAGGTGGCAACCCAGATCGTTGGGGTCGCCCGCCTCACACCCGAGGCAGAGGCCGCCATCACAAAGGGACTGGCATACCTCGCCAAGGATGGCGTCCAGAATCCGGATGGCAGCTGGGGGGGATCTGGAAACCCGGTAGCCGAAACGTCCGTCGGCCTGATGGCCTTCATGCTGAAGGGCTATGTGCCGGGTCGGGGCGAATACGGCCGCCTCATGGACAAGGCAATCTCCTATCTCATCAACAAGGGACGTGAGCAGCGCGGGTTCATGGGAACGCCCAACAACCACGCCGGGATGTACGAACACGGACTCGCCGTGCTCGCCCTCTCCGAAGCCTGGGGACAGAGTAAAAACCCACAGCTCAAGACCGCCCTGCGACGCGCGGTTGACATCATCCTCCGGGCACAGAATCCGCAGGGTGGCTGGCGCTACAACCCGGAGCCGCGGGACGCGGATCTCTCCATGACCGTCATGCACGTTGTTGCCCTCAACTCTGCACGGGAAGCTGGTATTGCCGTCCCCGACGCCACCATCGAGAAAGCCACCAAGTATGTTCTCACCTGCCAGGACGAGGACAGTGGCGGCTTCCGCTACCAACCCGGTGGCGGAGAACCCGGGTTTGCGCGCACCGCAGCTGGTGTAATGTCCCTCATCATGTGCGGGCAGCGTCGCCACAAGGCTACCCAGCGTGGGCTTGCCTTCCTGAAGGCCTATCCCGACCGTAAATTCGACAAGAATTATCCCCGCTTTCACTACTCGCACTACTACGCCGTCCAGTCGATGTACCAGGCCGGGGAAGCCGATTTCCAGTCCTGGTATCCAAGAATTGCGGCGACCATCGTCTCCAAGCAGAATCAGGACGGTAGCTGGGCCGGGGCCCACGGCACGGTCTATGGCACGGGGTTCTCCATTCTCATCCTGGGTGTCCCCTACCGCTACCTTCCCATCTACCAGCGCTGAGGTCCGGAGCCCGCTGGCACAGGCTTGCCCGCCCCACGCCGGGGCCCGCCTCTGCCCTTCCTGGGAGTGGCACGCCACCCGGGCCTCCCTCCTCTTCCTCCCCATCCTCACCGCGCCATGAATTGCCTCTCCGCCTGGACCGCCGCCGTGCTCCTCGCCTTCTCGTCGTTGCCCGGGACTACGGCACCGGCGCCTGCCGGCTCCGGACGAATGCTGCAGCAGTTGGAAAGTGAGAGCTGGATTCAACAGGCTGAAGCCCTGCACTACCTCGGGGAGCACCGGGTGGAGCTTGCTGCCGATTCGGTCCGATCCCTCCTCAACAACGAGACAGCCCACCCCTGGATACGCGGGCGAGCCCTCCTCTGCCTCTCCCAGATCGAGAACGGCGTTGAGGCCGGCTCATTCGGAAAGTGGGTGGCGCACGATGAGAGCACCCTTCGTGCGGCTGCCGCCCGGGTTCTCGAGGTTCACGGCGGAAATTCCGCACAAACCTGGATCGATATCCTCCTCAAGGACTCCGACCCGCACGTCCAGTGCCAGGCGGCCGCCGCTCTCGCACGCCGGAACAGGGAAACAGCCTGGGACGTGATCGACCCCCTGACCAGCGCCCCGGACCTGTCTCTTATACACATCTCCGAGCCCACGAGACCGTACT
>CAWWCX010000633.1:0-2111 GCA_963935445.1 uncultured Roseibacillus sp. | reverse complement strand
GGCTGGCCCACGAAAAGATCCCCACAACGCGCTCCTTCAAGCCGGACGAGACAGTGTCCCTTCGCATCGTGCAGGGCGTCACCGCGATTCCGGCAGGCTTCGGGGCAGTGTCCTCCATCACTCCCAGCGGAGACACGAGCCTGACCATCACTTCGGACACCGGGACAACCGTGGAAGCGGCCGCAGATTGGAATTTCGTTCTCTGAGGCCGCAGGAAACCCAGCACGCCACCTCCCCCGGCGGCCGGCCTCGGAAACCGGAAGCGCCCCGGTCGCCCGGGTCAATAGCCCTTCCCAGGCTGCTCCGCCGCCAAATCCATGACAGTCCCCGCCCGCCGCGCGTGAAAATTCCTGCATCCCGCATCTTGCATCCTGCAGCGGCCTCCCCTTCACTCTCCGCCACGGCGGAACCGTCCCACACACACATTCTTCACCACATCATGAGTCATCCTCGCACAACCGAAGACCTCACCACGGTCACCAGCAACGTCCGCAGCCTTGTCGACGGACACCTCGAAGACACCGGCGGCCTCCTCCGCCTTGCCCCGGCCTGGGTTCCACGCTCGTTCCTGCAACCGGGTCTCCGCATCAAACTCCACCCCGACGATACTTACGCCTACGGGCTGAGCCGGGGAGGCATCGACGAACGCTGGTTCGGCTCAACCACCGAATGTGCCAACGAGGGAAGAGTGCCCGATGAAGGCCTTTCCTACGTCGTGGTCGGCAACGAGCGCTTCACCTTGCGCGACGCGGTGGATGAGTGCGGTGCCGACATCATCGGAGAGCCCATCTGGAGCAAGTATGGAAAGTGGCCGGTCTACTCGAAGTTCTTCGATAATATGGGACCGATTCCGCACCATATGCACCAGAGTGCCGAGCAGGCCGCCCTGGTCGGGCAGGAAGGCAAGCCCGAGAGCTACTACTTCCCGCCCCAGCACAATAACGTAGGAAACAATTTTCCCTACACCTTCATGGGCTTCGAACCCGGCACCACCCGCCAGCAGGTCTACGACTGCATCGCCAACTGGCACAAGGGTGACAACAAGATCCTGGAACTCTCCAAGGCCTACAAGCTCCAGCCCGGGACCGGCTGGCTCATCGACCCCTGCGTGCTGCACGCCCCGGGCTCACTCTGCACTTACGAACCTCAGTGGGGATCTGACGTATTCGGAATGTACCAAAACCTCGTCGAGGGCCGCGAGGTTCCCTGGTCCCTGCTCGTCAAGGATATGCCGGAAGACAAGCACAACGACATCGACTTCATCATCGATCAGCTCGACTGGGACAAGAACCTCGATCCCAACTTCAAGGACAATCACTACCTCGAACCAGTCACCTCCGAGAAGGGAGAAGGGTTCCACGACAAGTGGATCGTCTACGGCAAGGTGGACGGCGAGCAACTCTTCACAGCCAAGGAACTCACCGTCGAGCCCGGACAGAAGTGTACCATCAAGGATGGCGGCGCCTACGGCCTGATCGTCGTGCAGGGCGAGGGCCACGCCAACAAGCTGCGCCTCAACTGCCCCAAGCTCCTCCGCTTCAACGAGCTCTCCCAGGACGAATTCTTTGCAACTGAGGCCGCTGCCCAGGCCGGGATCACCTTCGAAAACACCTCCGAAACGGAACCCCTCGTCTGCCTGCGTTACTTCGGACCCGATGCCCAGCCCACCGCCCCGGCAATGGGTGCCCACAAGAATCAGTAAGCACTCCGGTCTCTCATCGGCCCTGTCCCGGAAAGCCGGATCTCTTCCAAAGGCCCCATGTCCCATGGGGCCTTTTTCGCGTCCCACCTCCAACAAGGTTCACAAAGATAAAATGTTCAGCTTCTCCACGCCCCCCGCCTGCCGGTGGTTTCCCATTGCTTCTCGCATCAGACTGGCTTTCTTGCCCCGACCACCAGCTCCCGCTAGCGTCCTCAGATGACCGACGCTCCAACCCTTGAGCCACTCCGCCGCCGGAAGCAGCGCTGGCTCCTCCTCCTCTGGAGCTGCGGAGCTCTTTTCGCCCTCTCCACCATCGTCGGCCTCGGAGCCTCCCTGACCCGCGTCAGGAAGACCGTGGAAATGGCCGACGCCCTCTCCGAATCCGCCTACGAGGCCATGATCGAGGACA
>CAWWCX010000632.1:0-2122 GCA_963935445.1 uncultured Roseibacillus sp. | reverse complement strand
ATCTACACACTGCATATCGTCGGCAGGGTCAGATGTGTATAAGAGACAGATGTAGCATTCCTCGTTCTCGAGAGGACGGAGGAGCGGCGAAGAGGTGGGGGACGGGGTGGGCAGGTCGGGTTCCGGGGCCTGTGGAGGATCAGCCAGAAGTGTCGGTTTCCGGCTTGCGAGGGGCAGGACCGTGGAATTCGACTGCCGGGGAACGTGAAAGAGCTTGTGGATGGCAAGCCCCGTGGCGGCTGCTCCGAGAGCCAGCGTGGAGCTGGACCGGAGGAACTGCCGTCGCTGCAGGACAGAGCGAGGGGTATTCATTTGTGCGTCAGGCTGAACAGCAGGGGAGTCAGGGCAACGAAAGTATTACGGAAACCTTAATTAATTGGAAGAGGGAAAATGGCGAAGCCGGAAATCTGGTTTTGTTTCTTTTTTTAAGCGGTTGCAGGGCGAGAATCCGCCCGTCGATGGGAGGAATACGGAAGATGTGGCCGTGGTTCTTGGCGTTGCTGTCGGGAGCGATGCTCGCGATGTGTTACGCTCCTTTTGATTCGCCGGCGATGGTCTGGCTGGGGTTGGTGCCGCTGCTCGTTTCGGTGTGGGCAGGTGGCGGGAAGCGCAGGAAGTGGTTCGGCTTTACCGCCGGGTATCTTGCCGGATTGTCATTCTGGCTGATCAATCTGAAGTGGCTCTCGGAAGTTGGAGACATGGGCTGGTATGCGGTCTCGTTTTTCCTGGCGCTCTATTTTGCCTTCTGGGGGCTCTTTGCGGCGGGAGTGGGGAACCCGTGGCTGTCCCGGGTGACAGGGTCCACCGGGCCGGAGGGAGGGATCTCGGGAAAGATCAGGCAGAAAGTAGGAGACGAGGGAGCGCGACGGAGCAGATCGTGGAGAGAGTCCCGGCGGGTTCTCAGATTCGCGGCTGTTAACGCAGGCTTCTGGTGCGGACTGGAATGGGTGCGTGGGTGGTTCTTCACGGGATTCGGATGGAACGGGCTGGGAGTCGCCTTTCACGATCAAGCGGTCCTGGCGCAGAGTGCGGATCTAGTCGGAGTGACCGGGCTTTCGTTCCTGCCGGTGTTCGTGATGGCGGTGATCGTACAGGTGGGGCGGGGATTACACCAGGAAGTCAGGAGCGGTCGGTTGCGGGCGCATTGGGATTTTGGCGCCGCAATGGCCCTGATGAGTCTCTGTTTCCTGTATGGAATCTGGAAGCTGCATGGTGAAAAGCCGCCGGAGTCGGTGCCACTCAATGTGCTTCTCGTGCAGCTCAACATTCCCCAGGAGGCCAGTCAGAGGCTGTGGGAGCCGGATGAGATCCTTCAGGGATACGGGGAGGAGACCCGGAAGGCTCTCGATGAACTGGAGCTCCGAAACTTGGAGAGGGCCCGGCTGGCGCAGGAGACCGGAAGCGGGGAGGCGTTTGCTCTTGATATCCCGGACTGGATTCTCTGGCCCGAGTCCGCGCTTCCCAGTTCGCTCTTCGTCACCGATTCCGGGGAGCAGGCCTATGATCCACAGATGCGGGCGCTTATTGACCAGGTGAATCCGCGGGGACAGTTTACGATGCTGCTGGGACTGACGGAATACGAGAGCGAACGGACAGGTCAGGCCCTCACCCGCAAGGCGGACGGGGCGGGCTACAATTCGATGCTGGCTCTGCCGGCGGGAGAGAACACGTTCCTCACCTATCGCAAACAACACCTCGTCCTTTTCGGGGAGACCATTCCGTATGTAGAGCAACTCAAGGTCCTGCAGTGGCTCTGGGAGCTGTCAGCAGGCACGAAATACGGGGGGTCATTCAGCGCGGGGAAGCAGAAGGCCCCCATGCGCCTTCCCCACGCGCCAAGCAAGTCGGGAGAGCTCGCCCTCATTCCGACCATCTGCTTCGAGGACACGGTGGCGCGCAAGATGCGCAAGTTCGTGAAGGCCGGCGGTCAACTGATCGTGAACGTGACCAACGATGGCTGGTTCAAGGACAGTGAGGCAGCCGCACAGCACTTCGCCAATGCCAAGTTCCGCTCGATCGAGTTTCGGCGCCCCACCGTGCGCTGCGCCAATACCGGGGTCAGTGCAGTGGTTAACCGCCATGGCACGGTGCTTGACCGTGCAAAGGGCGGGAGGCAGGTGGT
>CAWWCX010000631.1:0-2137 GCA_963935445.1 uncultured Roseibacillus sp. | reverse complement strand
CTTCATGTCGATGACGGTGTCGCCTCCCAACTGCTTCTCGTAACTGAGCGTGACGGCCAGGTTGTCACTGAAGCGGTAACCGATGACGAGCTCGGCCAGGGTGGAATCCTCCTCCGGCAGGTCGAAGGCGACCCCTCCGGCGCTGAAATTGGTGCCGGTGTCGACAGCGAACACGTGTGAGTAGTTGGCCCCGGCGAACCATTTGCCCCGTTCCCACGACAATCCCACATTCGTCAGGATGCCATGAGTTTCCGAGAGGCGATCGAGGACGTTCTGCCACTGGTAGCCCCCGGCAAGGTGCAGCGAGAACTCATCGGTGAGGTCGAGCTTCCCATCGAGGGTCAGGCGGAAATTCTGGTAAATTTCAAAGTCTGCCACCTCATAACGTCCATTCAGGCCGAGCTGATCAGTCCACTGGTACTCAAGGCCCGCCATGAAGCCTTCCCCGTCGGCGGCAAATCCGGTTCCCACCGCCTCTCCCACCCCGTGGATCAGGCCGAATTTCACATGGAGATCGCCAGGGGCAGCATTGTTACCGATCTCGGCGCGGGCGGAACCAGCGCCGAGAAGGGCCGTAAGGAGAATGGAAGAGAGCGTTTTCACAAGGGCCGGGTGGTCAGGAATATCGCCCGGGATGTAAAGGGGAAAGCACGCCAAGCCAGGTTTTCGCCTGCTTTTTGAAACCCGGCAGCGCTCCGTTTGCGAGGATGGACTGCTTTTGGCCTACCAGGAGGGCAGTTTGAGGAATCCGAACTGGGAATCATCCACCGCAATGATCACCCCTCCGTCCTGCGTCAGGGCGAGGTCCTCTCCGGCCCAGTCTCCCTCCTCGGCCTCGAAGGTGGCCTCCCATTCCATTGCCCCACCGGGACCATATTTGATGACGTAGACCTCCCACTGGTCGGACTGATCCGATCCGATGGTTTCGGAGTAGCTCCGGTATTCGTCCCCGGTCCCGGCAGTCAGGATGCACCCTCCGTCCGGGGTGGCCCGGACGCCCCAGGCTTCGTCGTGAATGAAGCGCGGGTCGAACCCGCGGGGATTTCCCCTCTTGCGTTCCCATTGCAGGGTTCCCTCCTCGTTGAGCTTCATGGTGTAGGTCTGCCAGTTCTGCGTTCCGGAGAGGGTGTGGCCGGTAAGGAAGATGGAGCCATCAGCGCCAAGGTCCATTCCGAAACAGTGGTCGTCCCGGTCTCCTCCGTAACTCCGGCTCCAGAGGGGTTCTCCCGCGGCAGTAAGCTTGAGCACACGGAAGTCGAGATTATCATCCTCGTTCCACGCAAGGCCGGAAATGATCAACGCATCCTCGTGGCGGGCGATCCGGTAGGCCTGTGACAGGTCGTCCTGCAGGCTGCGGCTTCCCGTCTTGTTGCCCTCCGGGTCCAGAAAAGCCAGGTAGCCGCGACCCTCGGCAAAAAATGTGTTCTCCCGGTCCTCCGCGTTGGTATAGCCAACTGCCGCCATTCCATCATCTGTCACGACCAGCTGCTCGTAGGCGTCATAGCCGCCGTTGCTGTGGACTCTCACAAAGATGGCTTCTCCCGATTCCTTGTCCACTTTCAGGACCGCGCTATTCCGGTTGATCGCTCCCACGATGAGATAACCGTCCTCCACCTCGGCAATCGAATTCCCGAGGTTATAGGTTCCATGGCCGGACGCCCCAGTGGCACGATTGGAATACTCCTGACGCCAGCTGAGGGCTCCGGCCGCATCCGTCTTCACGGCGAGGATTCGCGTGTTTGGCAGGAAGCCCGTCTCGCCAACCTGGAGGAAGCCCCCGTCCTCGCAGGCGATGATATAGTGGCCGTGCGATTCCTCCCTCGATCCCCCGTAGGAACGGAACCAGGAGGCGGTCGGGGGAAGTTCCACGGACCGGACCTGGAAAAACCGGCGGCTGGGAACGTGGCCTGCCGGATTGTCGACCAGGACGCGGGTCCTGCCTTCGGAGCCCTGCACGCGGGTGAGCATGGAGAAGCTTCGCAGGTCCTCGCTACCGCGGATCTCGTAGGTTGTCCCCGGTTGGCTTTCGAAGGTGAGTTCCACCTGCCCGGGGGTAACGACTTGCAGGCTGACGATTTCCCCGGCCCACACGGGGCTCAATCCGGGGACAAGGACTGCGGCGAGGAGGCTCTTCCAT
>CAWWCX010000630.1:0-2138 GCA_963935445.1 uncultured Roseibacillus sp. | reverse complement strand
TACGGTCTCGTGGGCTCGGAGATGTGTATAAGAGACAGGGCCTCCTTCAGGATCGGCCGCACATCCGTCTCGAAGACAAGATCGCCGGCACTCAGCGGCAGGGCTCCCAGCAGAAGGGCCATGATCGGCGCCCCCCGTGAAACCCTCGGCAGAACTGACTTCATCTACGGCAACTGGTGCGGGTGCAGCAGTTCCCGGATTCTCCTCCGTCAGCCGCTGTCCTTCAATGAGAATCTCATCGCTTGGAGAGACGACCGGCAGGCCGTTGGAGGAAAACTCCCCGCCGCCCCCGGGCAGGGACCAGCAGCACCACTCCACCTCGTCGCTGTCCCTGGAAAAGACGCTGTCATCATCTTGCATCTTGACCTCGGGTTCTCGTCGCACTTGATAGATCTAGCTCCCTTCGTTCCGATGAGATTAAGAACACCACTCCTCCTCACCCTCCCGGCCCTTGCCTGCGGCATGGCCCTCGGCGACACCTTCAGCGTCACGCCCGGGCAATCCATCCAGGACGCGATCGACAACGCCGCCGACGGGGACCTCATTGTGATTTTCGGTGGTTCCTACAGCGAGGAACTGACCATCAACAAGGCCGTCCAGCTCACGGAGGCGGTCGGCGAGGACGTGATCATCAGCGGCAACGTGACCATAACCGGAGTGAGCGACGCTCCCCCGTTCCGGGGATTCAACCTCGGGGCCGGGACCACCACCCTCACCGTCGAGAACACGACCGGGTTGGCCATCAGCGGCGTGACCATGGATGACCTGCTGCAACTTGGTGGAAGCATCTACGTGAGTGACTCCACCATCAACGGCGGATGGTCCGTCGACGCCTACAGTTTTCCCAACCCCGACTACAACCCACAGCTTTCTCCTAATCACCCGGACAATATCGGCAAGGCACGGTTTCTTTACTCCGAAGCCGAAAGGGCCGTCGGGTTCAGGCTCAACATTGTCGAAGGGTGCACGTGGTCCTCCCTGAAGAAAGGGTGGCTTGGTTACAGCACGTTGGCCAAGCCCTTTCAGCATAGCAATCTGGAGGATCCCGATCTTACCAACGCCCTTACCGTGCTGGTTGCCAATGAAATCAACGTCACCACGGATATGCAGGGCGCGATCAACATCAACCACCGGACGAACGCGGGCAGCAGTGCCCAGATCTACAACAATTACCTGAGAAGCAAGATACAGCGTGTCAGTCCGGCCCAACCCTCCCCTTCGGGCCAGCACGAAAGCATCCGCGCGACCGCGGGCAGCCTGACAATCCAGAACAATTACAGCGAGTTGATGCTGGTGGGAAGCCCCTCCAATCTGCAAAGACCAGATGCAACATCAGTGGGTCGGGGCTACGCAGCCTATCACCTCTCCGGGGACGCGATCACGGTGCGCAACAACGTCATCAAGGGAAATGTGGTGGCCATCAACGCCCCCGGGAACTCGGTAATCGAATACAACTACGCAGCCAACGACTACCACTACGACCGTCTTAATCCGAACCTCGGATTTCCCCTGACCGGGGATTGTGTCCCGACTTTTGCCCCGGACGGCAATGGCGGTCTCGTGGACACCAACACGGGGAAGGCTCCGGGAGCCAGCGATCTCGTCTTCCTCAAGGATTCCGGGTGGTGGGCCTACCAGGGCGCCGCGGAAGACGTCGAGGCTCTCTCCTCTCCCAATTCCCTCTACAACGACCGGGACGACAGCAGGAACAACCTCGGGCCCAGCGGTGGCCCCTCTTTTGACCCCGAGGCATGGACCACGTCCAAACCGGTCGTGATCTCCTTCGATCTCAGCCCCGAATCGCAGGTGGCCGGACAGGGCGCCGAGGTTCTCCTCAGCAATGGGATCGCCATCAGCGCGCCATGAGGCTGGTCCCTTTTTAACGGAACCCATTCATAAGTGTCTTGCCCTGTCAAATTCCCGGCTTGGCTCCTCGCGGGGCTCATCCTGGCGTTCTGCCCTCCTTCCCGGGGCAGCATCGTGAGCGCTGAATACTTCATCGGACCCGACCCCGGCGAGGGAAATGGCACGCCCCTCACCACCACCGCCCTCTCTTCCATCAGCTCCCTCTTCGACGAGGCCGCCCTGTCCCTCTCCGCCCTCGGCACCGGAACCCACTCCATCCAGCTCCGCGTCCA
>CAWWCX010000629.1:0-2147 GCA_963935445.1 uncultured Roseibacillus sp. | reverse complement strand
TACGCTTCGTTGACCTCGGGGGAGGCGGGAAACTGTTCGATCACCTGCCGCATGATCTTGAAGCAGTTTCCGTAGCGGCCGGCTTCGTAGTGGCAGGTTCCGGTGTTGAGAAAGGCGTAGGCCCGGAGCTGGTCGTCGGGATTGGCTTCCTGGGCTGCGGCTTCGTAATGGGCCCGTGCCTTGTCGAACTGGCGGAGTTCGGTGAGCAGGTAGTCTGCGAGCCGGATGTGCGCCACGAAGCGGATCGGGCTGCGGGGGTAGCGCTCGATGACAGATCCCCAGATTTCGAGGGCCTTTTCGTTTTCACCGATCTCGAGGCGAGCGTCCCCGGCCTGCAGGAGTTTGCGGGCGGCTCGATCCTCGATAATCGAACCTCGTTCCGCAGCCGCGGGTTGCTGGGCCACCGCGGCCGGGATCAGGACGAGGAGGAGCGGGAAAGTGAGAAGAGAGAGGAATTCGCGGGGCACGGTTTCTTATACGAACAGTTCCCGGATGGGCTGTCCATCTTTCCGCAACAAACGCATCGGTCTACCCTGTTGGGTGATGATTTCCCGGTTGAGATCAATCCCGAGGGCGTGACAGATGGTGGCGTGGAGGTCGAAGGGTTTCACCGGACGTTCAGCGGGGTCCATGCCGTCCTCGTCAGAGGCCCCGACAATGGAGCCGCCCTTGACGCCGCCCCCTGCCATGAAGGCGCTGAAGACGCGGGCCCAGTGGTCCCGGCCCCCGCCGTCGTTGATGCGTGGAGTGCGCCCGAACTCGGAGAGGACGACGACCAGCGTCTTGCTGAGAAGGCCGCTGGCCTTGAGGTCACTGATGAGGGAGGCGAGGGCCGGGTCCATGGTTGCACCGTGGTTGCGCATGGCCTCGAAGATGTTCCCGTGATTGTCAAAGCCCCCGCGGTTGACCTGGACGAAGCGCACGCCTTTTTCGACGAGGCGTCGGGCGAGAAGGGCACCGCGACCGAATTCCGTATTTCCGTAACGCTCAACGGTGGCGGGCTTTTCCTCGTTCAGTTCAAAAGCCTTGAGAGCGGGGCTCTCCATGAGCGCGACAGCATCCTTGAGGGCCTGCTCTGAGGCCTTCAGCTGAGAGGACCCAAGCTGGACAGAGGTGCGGGCGTTCATCCGGGCGAGAATTTCGAGGCGCTTCTTACCGCGGGCATGGTGGATTCCCTCGGGAAAGGCGAGATAGGGGTCCTTCTCGCCGGGTCGTCCGACATAGTAGGCCTCGCACTGCTGGCCGAGGTAGCCTGCCCGGGCAGGATTACCGCTGATGCTGATGTAGGCGGGCAGGTCGCCGAGTGGTTCGCGCTCGTGCACGATGATGGAGCCCAGGCCAGGGTGCATGACATTGGGGGCCTGGTTGAAGCCCGTCTGCAATTCGTATTGCGCCCTTCCATGGTCTCCATTCGTGCCTCGAATGGAGCGGATAAGGGCGGCATGGTGCATTTGCTGTGAAAGCTCAGGAAAGATCTCGGAGATCTCCATCCCGGGAACGCTCGTCTTGATTGGGTTGAACTCGCCCTGGGTGGGTCGGCCGGGCTTTGGGTCCCACGTGTCCAGGTGGCTCATGCCTCCGCTGTTCCAGAAAAGAATGACGTGTTCGGCGCTGCCGCCATTCTTGGGAGCAGCCGCGAGAAGGTTGCTGATGGGCATTCCAAGCATCGAGGCGCTGAACATCTTCAGCATGTTCCTTCTGGTGTGGACGTAGTCTTCGCAGCTCATGGTTCCGGTGGTTTGGATGTGGGGGGGATTTTTCAGAATGGGAGACAGGAGGTCTCCCTTTTCAGTTTTGGATCAGGGGAGGTATCTGAATTCGTGGCTGTTGAAGAGGGCCCAGCGCAGGTCGGCCATGCCGTTTTCGGGGGTCTCCCCGCTCTGGAGAATAACCTGAGCGTCGGCAAGTTCCCCGGTGGTTGGATAGCGGGTCAGGGTTTCCTGATAGGCCCACTCGATGGCGCGCTTGTAATCCTTGCGCTGGAGGAGCTTGTGGAGTGGTTCCATCGTTCCCACCCGGGAAGCCTCATGGATCATCCGCCCATTCATCATCATGAGCTGCTGGCGCAGGGAGGCCTGCTCATCACGAAACTGTCCGAGTCCGTCCCTGGCGGGTTGGCCGAAGACACGCAGGAAGTGGGCCGGGGG
>CAWWCX010000628.1:0-2156 GCA_963935445.1 uncultured Roseibacillus sp. | reverse complement strand
ACACTGCATATCGTCGGCAGCGTCAGATGTGTATAAGAGACAGAACTGCTTCCGCGCTGAATCGGGGAAGGCAGGCAGGCAGCGGGGGCAGTTTGCAGTCGGCCCTCTCGTGGTCAAAACTCTCCACGCAGTCACGCGGCAGCTCCAGCCCTGCCCCCCGCTGTTCCTGCTTGGGATGTCCGCCCTTTCGGTCCCCGCCACTCCGGTCGTCTACAGGGACGTAACCCTCAACTCCGGGATTACCCATGTCCAGCGGGAGCAGAACGCCCTGCCGGTATCCCTACCCGTCCAAACCTACATGTCCGGATCGGCTTCCGCGGTGGACTATGACAACGACGGATGGACCGATCTCTACTTTACCCGGTTGGATGATAGCGACCTGCTGTACCGGAACCAGGGGGACGGGTCCTTTGTCGATGTCACGGACAGCACGTTCGGCCCCGGTCACCTGGAGGATATTCGCAGCAACGGATGCGCCTGGGCGGATATCGACAATGATGGAGACCAGGACCTTTATGTCACAAGCCTGGGCACCAACCGCTACCACCTCTTCATCAACAACGGCTCCGGCTCATTCACGGAAGAAGCCCTTGAACGCGGAGCGGCCATCACAGGCCCGGATCTCCACTTTGGATTCAGCGCAAGCTTCGGGGACTACGATAATGACGGATACCTTGACCTCCACGTCAGCGAATGGCGTTACGCCAGCCAGAACCCAGACAATAACCCTCCCAATACCCGGTTACTGAGAAACCTCGGGGCAAAGGCCCCGGGACATTTTGAGGACACCACCATCACGGCGGGCGTCGTGATGGATCAGGATCGATTGGATGGCCCTCCGGAGGAGTCCCTCGCCTTTACGTCACGGTTTGCCGACCTGGACGGCGATGGGTGGCCCGAGTTGCTTGCCATCTCGGACGGCATGACCAGCCGCCTCTTCTGGAATAACTGCGATGGCACCTTCACCGATGGC
Organism: uncultured Roseibacillus sp.; assembly: GCA_963935445.1. GTDB lineage: Bacteria > Verrucomicrobiota > Verrucomicrobiia > Verrucomicrobiales > Akkermansiaceae > Roseibacillus_B. Next base: position 1,183 of record CAWWCX010000628.1, on the reverse strand, counting down.
ACGCTCACCTCGAATGTGGGCACCGATCAATTCGGCATGGGCTCCGCACTGGGAGACTACGATGGGGATGGAGACCTCGACTGGTTTATCACTTCCATCAATGACCCCGCATGGGGTGACGGCAACAGACTCTATCGATATGAGGGCGGACGACTCTTCTCCGATGTCACTTCCGAGGCGGGGGTCCGCGATGGAGGCTGGGGATGGGGCGCCACCTTTCTGGACCATGATAACGATCGGGACCTCGACCTCATGATGGTCAACGGGTCCCGGGGCTTTCCATCCGATCGCACCAGACTGTGGGAAAATGATGGAAGGGGCCGTTATGAACCGGCGGATGCAGGCATCAGGGACCGGGACATCGCGACGGGCCTGCTCTGCCTTGATTATGACAACGATGGAGACCTCGACACCGTGGTCGTCAACAACTCTGCCGCTCCGATCCTCTACCGAAACGATGGAGGGAACGGCTTCCAATGGCTCAGGATCAAGCTTGTCGGCAGACGGTCGAATCGAGATGGCATTGGTGCGGTGGTCCGGCTGCGGCGAGCGGACGCGGATCCCGTCCTCATGCGCTTTGTTGACGGGGGAAACAATTTCCTCGGGCAAAACGAAAAAACCATTCACCTGGGACTGGGCCCCGAAACGGTCGAGGAAGGCATGCGCATTGAGATCGAATGGCCTTCCGGGATCACCCAGGTCATCCGTGATGCGTCTCCCAATCAACTCCTTACCGTGACAGAGCCGCTGCTCACCCAGGTCGCTTTGTCTGGAATTCGCCGACTCACCGGTGGGGAGATGGAAACAAGGTGGCAAACCTCACCGGGCACAATGTGCCTGTTTGAGACCTCTCAAGATCTGATAAGGTGGAGCAAGGCCGGACATTCAACGTCGCATGGAAGCGAAACGACATGGAGATCGCTTCCCTCAAAGGATGGGAAGCCCCCTCGACTCCAGTTCTATCGTGCCTGGGAGAGCACTGTCGAATGACCCGGACACCCTCCGCCTAAAACCTCTCCGCCACTGTCTTGCCAAGGCAGCACATCACTCCCCTCCAACCAGTGCATCCGGGGACTCTCTCGAAAGCGTTTGGCAGTTCTGTTGCGACAACGAGATGCGAACGATCGAAAGACCGGCAACTGTCTCTTATACACATCTGACGCTGCCGACGATATGCAGTGTG
>CAWWCX010000627.1:0-2162 GCA_963935445.1 uncultured Roseibacillus sp. | reverse complement strand
ATCTAGTACGGTCTCGTGGGCTCGGAGATGTGTATAAGAGACAGTTGCCATTCCCCCCGTTGCCACCCACGAAATTGACGCTGATGACATTTTGAGCCCACGCCGCCAACGGCATGAGGCAGGAGACAAGGAGCATTCCCCGGAGGGGGCGAAGGGGTAACGTCATGAAGGATGTATGGGTTTCGGCCCATCGCCCTCGGGACGAGTCAGGCCCAGCCCCCACTGTATCCCATCGCCTGCAAATAACAAGAAGCCTCCCCCCCCGGGGAGACCGGGCACCCCGGAAAAAGGACCGGACGACGTCCCGGGGCCAATGGAGAAGGAATATTTCGCTCGCTAGAGGGCCTTCCTGATGCAGTAGATCCGAGCCGCAGTCCGGATCAGCAGGCGGTCTCCCGCAATGGCAGGACAGGACATCGCCATGTCATCTTCCGCCAGACGGTTGGTGTGAAGGACCTTGAAATCCCTGCCCGCCTCGATCACCCGGGTTTCCCCGTCTTCATTGAGACAGAACACCTTTCCATTATAGGCCCACGGAGAGACGGTGTAGCCAGCTCCGGCCGGGAGACGTTTCTGCTCGTAAACATACTCACCGCTCCCGGGGTCGAGGGCCCGCAACCAGCCGCGGTCCAGCAGTGAGTAGAGCTGCCCATCGTAAAGAAGCGTGCTTGGATTGTAGGGAGCGGCCTTCCAGTTGCACCACGCCACGAACTCGTTATCGCTCTTTCCAAATGCCTTAATCGAGATGTCCCCGCTCGCACCAGGCTTGATGGCGTAGATGGGCTTCCGTCGGTCCCCCACATATCCCGAGCTGATGTAGAGCAGCTCCTCCGAGGCATAGGGCGTGGCGATCGTGATGCTCGACATGCCCCGCTTCCACCACCAGAGCTCCTTCCCTTCGACATCGTAGGATACCGTGCGTCCGCTCCCGGGCACGACGATCTCGGTGCGCAGCTTGTTCTTCCAGATGAAGGGGGCGCTCCAGTTGCTCTTTTCATCCCGCGCGACCTTCCAGACCTCGGCTCCGGTTTCCTTGTCGAGGGCAAGAAGCCAGGAATCAACCTCGTTGTCGTTCACGATATACAGCCGGCTGCCATGGAGTGCGGGCGATGAAGCCGTACCCCAGCTGTAACGCGTCTTGTGTGGTGTGAATTTCCGGGACCACTGGGGCCTGCCCTCCATGTCGAAGACAAAGACCCCGAGGTTCCCGAAGTAACAATAGACCCGCTTACCGTCCGTGACCGGAGTTTCCGAGGCATAGCTGTTCTTGACGTGAATGGCAGACTGCGGCTTGCCCCGGTGCACTTCCCTGTCCCATCGAACATCTCCGCTCTTGAGATCGAGGCAATAGACTTTCCAGCGATGGACCGTTTCCGGGAACTTCGGACGCTCCCCTCCGAAGTAGAGTCCCTTCTTGGGATCCTCCGAGACGCCCTCGTTGATCACGGTGGTGAGAAAAACACGGTTCCCCCACACCACCGGGGAGGACCATCCCCGCCCCGGGAGGTCCCGCTTCCACTCCACGTTCTCCGTGGCAGACCACTTCTCGGGAAGGTTCCCGTTTTCGGATATCCCACGGGCACCCGGACCGCGAAACTGTGGCCAGTTGGTCTCGGCCAGCAGACTGCTGAACCCGGTCACAATCCAGACAAATAGGATTCGCAGGAGCCAAGTGGTAGCTTTCATCATTCGATTACTAGCGGATTTGAGACCCCCGGTCCGCAACGAATTGGCCCAATCCTCTGGAAAGGGCCATTTGCGTTCTCGACAGATAAAGCCCCGGCCAGGGAATGCCCGGCGCTCCCTCCAGGGTGGCAGGGTCATCAATCAGTGCCTCAGGTCCTCACCATCCCCGGGCAGAGAAATCCCCCCTGACTCGTGGGTAAGGGCCAGGGAAGCAGCCGCCCGGAAAATGTCCGTGACATAGATCACACCCACCACCCGGCCATCATCAAGGACTACGGTGTAATCCAGATGGCGCTCGGTAGCGCTCTTCATCAGGGTGAACAGTCGGTCATCCGGGCAGGCCCGCGGAACCTCTCTGACCATCACGCCCGAAACGGGCTGGTCCAGCTGCGGCCTGACCGCCGCCAGAAGGTCCGGCTCGGGGAGTCTCCCCAGTTCGTCAATGGGGATATCCTGCAGGAGCGCGAGATGAAGGG
>CAWWCX010000626.1:0-2167 GCA_963935445.1 uncultured Roseibacillus sp. | reverse complement strand
GATCCCGCCCTGACTACTTCGTAGCGACCCACTTCGGGACCTCTCCATCGCCCGTTCGTTCGCCGTCCAGCACCCAGCTCAGATTGAAGCTCGCTGCAAACGCGCCCTCGTGGCGGTAGGTCTTGCCGCCTTCAAAAAGAATACAGACCGTCCCCTCACTGGCAGTGCCGGGGCGGCCTGCGGTCAAGGACGAGTAGGCACTGACCGGCTTGTAGACCGAGCGCTTGATGGGCCAGGTCTCGGCGCCATCGAAGCTGGCCCATACGGTGACATTTTGCCGGCTCCCTCCAGGAGTGTCGCAATTGCTGTAGATCAGGATGTCGCGCCCTTTGACCGGGAGGCGCACCAACCCGCAGAAAGTCCCGCCGGTATTTCCACGGGGTCCATCGGGGAGCACGGACGAGATCTTGAGGTCCTTCCAAGTGTGGCCGCCGTCCTCGCTCCAGGCCTCCCAGCGCATGACGGGATTGACGCCCGGAGGATCGAGATGACGACGGGAAGTATAGTAGATGCGCCCGTCCCAGAGCTCCGCGACCGCACCTTCACCGGTTCCGTTGGCCGGAAAAGGATCGCTCGTAGTCCAGCTCTTCCCCCCGTCATCGCTGTAGATGGCGGTATTGTACATCTTGGCATGGTGGGGCGGGTGGTCGGAGACCGAGTAGTCCCGGGCTGGGCGCAGAAGACGTCCCTTGTATTTGCCGTGCCTGAGAGTAATGCCGTGTTCGGCCACGCCCATGGAGGGAATGTTCCCATTCTTGTCCGGCTTGATGCGGTGCGCGTCCTGCGGTTGCCAGGTTTTTCCGTGGTCTTTGCTGCGATAGATCGTGAGAGTGGTTTCGTCGGGCCAGAAGCCCACGTAGCGGTCCTCCACGAAGGCTAGGATGTGGCCGCTCTTTTCATCGACGGTCACCCCGCCGCCTTGCCATCCCGGGTTGGCGATGGTGATGGGCTCTGCCCACGTCTTCCCGCCGTCCTCGCTCCGGCGCACCACCAGTCCCTTTTTCCACCAGTCGCCTTGTCCACCGGTCGCTCCGTAAGTCGCGACAAAGGACCCATCCACCGCGGTCACGATGTTGGGGAGACGCCCCCCGCCGCGCTTGCCTGCAGCCCCGCCGGAAAAGATTTGTGTGATCTGGAAGCGCGGTTCGCCGAGGAACGGTGCAAGGGCACCTTCGGTAGGTTTTGCGATGAGATCGCCAACCGCGAGACCGGATAAGAAGAGCAGGACTAACTTCTTCATGATCCCTGAATCCTACTTCCTGAATCGTGGCACACGATGACAAAATGGGAGCCTGATTGCAGGACCCCTAACCCGTGCACCGTACCCTGGTTCCTGCACCTTTGCAGGCTGTGGCGTGCACCGCACCCCGGTTCCGACACCGTGATGTGTAAGGGAATAGTTGCTCATCGCCCTGGCATCTATTCTTGATCTGACGCTGCGAAGGAGACTACCGTATATTTATCATAAAGGACATTACCTAAGTCCTGATCGTTGCCCTTTTCAGGCTGATATGAGGAAGCTAATCCAACGACTCACTCTTGTCCTAGTGGCAGGGTTCTTAACGCTCTTAGTGACAACTGCGGTTGCGGAAGAGGGCCTCGTGAACCATTGGAAGTTCGATGGAAACTACAAGGACTCTGTGGGCAAGAACCACGCGTGGCCTGTCTATACAGACGTCAAAGGCCCACCAACTTGGGAGGCCGGCCGGATAGGACAAGCAGTGACCTTGGGCGACCCCGTACTTATACCGTATCCCAAGATCAGTGGACCGGGGCTCCAAACGAACGCCGAATGCCCGAATACGGATACTTTTACGGTGTCATGGTGGTGGCGACCTGATGTCCTGGGTGGTGGCGCGGCTGGCCGCAACGGAGCGAGGTGGTCAGGCAGGATGGGAACTCACCACGACGACGTGCGCTGGAACGGATGGTATTTTCACAGCTCTGAAACAGGAGCGGCATACTGTGGCGTAACTACGGCCAAGCGCTTCACTCCCAAGGATATTCCCGCTGGCACGGTTGTTAAAGGAGTGTGGCAGATGCTTACCTTTACCTTTCATAAAGGCACGGGCAGGTTCTACAAGAACGGGGTGTTAATAGCAACCAAGGCGGGCATGCCAACCCCCATACGCTGGCGTGGATTCCATATGACGCATTGGTTCAATGG
>CAWWCX010000625.1:0-2167 GCA_963935445.1 uncultured Roseibacillus sp. | reverse complement strand
GGCTCGCTGCAGGTGGCGACTTTTGAAGTCGATGCGACACCCCCGGTGGGCTCTCCGTTGGCGTATGACCCAATGACTGGAGTTGGGTCGGCGTTGAGTTGCCGGGGGTTGGTCCTCCTGGGAGCGGGGGATCCCATCGTGCTGGGAGCGATTGACTGGATTGGCCTCAGCAACGATGGGCACCTCGAGTTCCGGAAGGCCCTGGCCCGGGGTGCAAAGACGAGAGTGGAGCGGGTGGCGATGCACAGCCTGCACCAGCACGATGCTCCTCGATGTGACTTTTCGGCGGATGGCCTTCTGGCGAAGCACGGTGCCGGGGGGAAGCATTTCAATGTTGCTCATGCCCGGAGGGTCATTGAGGAGGCCGCTGCAGCGGTCGGAGAGGCGATCAAGAGTGCTCGCCCGGTAACCCACCTCGGGGTGGGAGAGGGTGAGGTCGGGATGGTGGCGTCCAACCGGCGCATCATCGGGACGGATGGGAAGGTGCAGTACATGCGCTTTACCGCGACTGCGGATCCGGCCATTCGAGCCTTTCCGGCAGGCACGATCGACCCCCGGCTCTGCCTGGTCACGTTCTGGAACGGAGAGAAGGCGCTGGCGGCGTTGAGTTATTACGCGACCCATCCACAGAGTTACTATCGAACGGGGCTGGCGAATCCGGATTTTCCGGGCATGGCCCGCAACCAGCGGGAAAAGGAAACCGGAGTCCCTCATATCCATTTTACGGGAGCTGGTGGTAATATCGGGGCGGGGAAGTGGAATGACGGTGCTCATGAGAATCGGCAGATCCTCGCAGACCGGGTGGCGGCGGGCATGAAGGCCGCCTGGCAAGCTACCGAGAAGATCCCCCTGACGAGCGGCGATGTGAGCTGGAGGGTCGAGCCCGTTCTCCTGCCAGTCGGCGAGCATCTGAAGGAGGAAACGCTGGCGGCGGTTGTGGAGATCGAAAGCGAACCGCTTGAGAAGCGCTATCAGGCGGCCAAGGTGTTGACCTGGTTGCGGCGGTGCCAGCGGAGAGAACCGATTGAGCTTTCCTGCCTCGCGCTGCGGCACGCGCGGATCCTGCACATGCCCGGGGAGCTTTTCGTGGAGTATCAGCTGTATGCGCAGGCCGTGCGACCGGACCTCTTTGTGGCGATGGCCGCCTATGGAGACTATGCGCCCGGCTATATTTGCACTGGAGCAGCTTATGCGGAGGGTGGCTACGAGGCTGCGCAACGCTCGTCCATGGTCAGTCCCAGCGTGGAAGCCCTCCTCAAGGAGTCGATTCGCCGGCTGGTCGACGCCCCGGAGGGGGCTCCTGCTTCGCCCTGAGGGCGGCAGCCCGGGCTTTTGCCTCCCCGAGGGGCAGGCCCCTGCGCATGCCGGGGCGCTGGTGTCCCACATGTGTGAGCCAGGCGGCATGCATGATCTTGTGCTGCTGCCCGATCAGTCTGAGGTCCTCGCGAGGAGCATCGGGAAGTCCTGACTGGTAGAGGGCGCGGTGGATAGCATCTGCGATCATGCGATGCCCCTCCTGGTCGGGGTGAACGCCGTCTCCACTCACGGTGAACTCCGGGTTGATCTTTCTGCGCTCCCGGTAGGCATTATTAAGAGCGGAGTGGAGGTCAATGACGCGGGTGATCCCCGGGAGTTTCTCCTGTGTTACGAGCCATCTGGCATAGCGGGTCAGGACGTCACGGTCGTAGTGCTCGTAGATTTTTGTCCAGGAGAACTCCTTCGCTCCCTTGGGGAGGAGTCTTCCCTTCCTCCGGAGAGGGAGAGGGTCAAAGGGGGGAGAGCTCATGAGAATCAGGGCAGCACCTGCCCGGTCGACTTTTTCGATCAGGGTAGCGATGCCTTTCTTGTATTGCGCGAAGCGTTCCTCGCTGAACGGATAGTAGATCCCGTCATTCATGCCGTAGCAGGCGAAGACCAGATCAGGCCGGGCCTTGGAGAGGGCATCGTCGAGCCGGGTGTGAACGTTGGGGCGTGGAAAGGGGTGGGCTGGCTCGGAGAGGCCGGTGCAGCCCTCGCTGGGCAGGCCGAGGTTGATGAACTGGGTCTCGGGATGACGGGAACGCAGGGCGGATTCCAGGAAGACGATGAAATGGCCTCCAGCGGTGATGGAATCTCCCAGGAAAACGATCCGTTTTGCACCCTTGAGCGGATCTGCCTGGAGCGGGAT
>CAWWCX010000624.1:0-2173 GCA_963935445.1 uncultured Roseibacillus sp. | reverse complement strand
TTCAAGGGCCGCCCCTCCCTGCTGGCCTTCATCGCCCTCAGCCAGGCGATCCAGGTGCCCTCGTTGTTTGCAGTAACGGTTTGAGTCTGGCCGGCGAAGGAGATTTTCACTTCCGCTCCTCCACGCGCAGTTCCCCAGACCGGAACGCGCACGCCTTGCTGAAGAACAGCATGATTCCCGAAGACGCCCGCGGCGGAAAGGGCGTTCGCAGGGGAGCCTGACAGGCAGACGACCGCCAGGAGCGGAAGAAGGAGTGCGCTGTTTCCGGAGAGCATGAAATCACCCTGCAGGTCTGCCCCGGGGGGTCAATGGCCGATCATGGTGAATGCCCGGACGGTGGGAAGTCGTCGGCGAGGGCCCGGGCGAGGAAGCTGGTAAAGCGTATGCTGCCCGTATCTCCGAGATGGTAGCCGTCCGGGAAGTCGGACTGGGTCATGCCGGGAATGGCGCGTGCATCGATCAAGGTTGCACCCCGGGAGGCAATAGCCTCCGCGGCCTTGGGGTCGAAGTCCCAGATTTCTGGTTGTGGCATTGGGACGAAGTAAGCCTTAACCCCGTGGACACGAAAGGTCTCCATGAGGCGGCTGAGCCTCCGGTAGGTCCTGGGGGCCGGGGTGGCATTCAGGGCCGCCGCACGCTCCGCTTCGATATCCAGCAGGCCGTTGATCTTACGGACGCTGCGGCCGAACTCGGGAATGACGGCTGGGCTGACGATCCATTGCCACTCCGGTTGATCCCCGTAGAGGGCCGAGAAATGGGAGAAGAGTCCAAGTGCTTGCATGTCGAAGCTCTGTCCCTCCTCCCGCAGGCAGTCGCGCAGATTATTGAGAGAGCAGAAGTGCCGCGCGAGCCTCCGCATCTTGAGCTCGTATTGATCGGGGACGTGATGGGCCACGAACCCGACCACGACTACGTCAGGGTGCGTGTCCCGTTCTGTGAAATAGGTGTCGTAGAGATAATTCCAGTCGCGGATGGCTGTGCCCACGGGCGTGATCTTGGTTACGCTGCAGGATGCTGAGGTGGCTTGCGCGAGTTCCTTCTCGAAGAGAGCGCTGTCCACACCATGCATGAGAAGAGAGTTGCCCAGGATGAGGATGCGTGGGCGCTCGTCCCTGCTCATTTCCTCCACGACTTCCGGGAAGGCGTGAATATGCTCGCGGTCGTAATCGAGGACGGGTGCGAAGAGGCGCGCCACGGTTTCGAAGGCGAGAAAGGCAATCGCCACGACGGCCAGAACCTTCCATTCGGTGTGCTTAAAACTGGAAGTAGATGAATTCACTGCTGCGGTGTGGCTGGTGGACGAGGAGCATGAAGAGGGCATAGCTGTAGGCGGCAGCCCGCCAGCCCCAGTGCACCTTGGTAAGGGCGAGAAGGTCTCTGCGACGCTCGAGCCAGATCTCGAACAGAAGGAAAGGGCCCGCGAGATAGAGGATGGAACGAAGTCCGTAATTGGCAAGGAAGGTGGCGGTGAAGTCCGTAAAGAAGATCTCGGTGAAGAAGACCCAGACTTGCGAAAGTGATTCAGCCCGGAAGAACAGCCACCCGATACAGACGAGATTGAAGAAGAGAAAGGTGCTCGCCACCCGGCGCAGGACACCTGATTCCTGCTCCTGGATACGTTTCTCGAAGGGGCGGTAGGCGCAGAGAAGCAGACCCTGGTAGAGACCCCAGCAGACAAAGGTCCAGCCCGCCCCGTGCCAGAGGCCGCCGAGGAGCATGGTAAGCATGAGGTTGCGATAAGTGAGCCACTTGCCGCCACGATTTCCGCCGAGCGGGATATAGAGGTAGTCGCGCAGCCAGCTGGAGAGGCTGATGTGCCAGCGCTGCCAGAAGTCGCTGGGAGAACGGGCGAAGTAGGGCATGCGAAAATTTGCCATCAGGTCGATGCCCATCCAGAGAGAGATCCCGCGGGCGATGGCGGAGTAGCCGTAGAAGTCACCATAGATCTGGAGGGCGAACGCGTAGATGCCCACCACGCGGTCAATTCCGCCCACTTCGCTGGCTGGGGCTGCGAAGATGCCATTGCAGATGAAGGCCATGTTGTCGGCGATGACGATCTTGGCGAAGAGGCCAGTGACGATGAGGTAGAGCCCCTTGGTAAAGTCGCCCTCGCGTGGTTTGCGCGGGCTGTCTCTTATACACATCTCCGAGCCCACGAGACCGTACTAGATCT
>CAWWCX010000623.1:0-2176 GCA_963935445.1 uncultured Roseibacillus sp. | reverse complement strand
TGGCTGATCCCGCTGAAGCACCATATTGGAGGCAAGAATCCCTGGGAGAGTAATCTCGCCGTAGAGGGTGGGGGCGAGAATGAGGAGAGCGCAGGCCAGTAAGTGCGTGGCCGGGCAGCGGGCAGTCATGAGTTCAATTTGACACTACATTACGCCCGGGAGAGAAGCGTGATCTTGAAGAGGAGTGAGAAAGTGTCTTCGGAGAGAGAGTTCAGAAGAATTCGGCCCCGGGCGAATTGTTCTCGGCATTGATCTCATCGAGACCGGATTGAACCGCGGCCTCGCAATCGTGGGTGAGATCGCTGATGGCCCGACGTGCTTTGGCCTCAAAGGGCTCAAGGCGCTCGCGAAGGTCCAGTGGTGTACCGAATTTTACGATACAACGGCGCTCTCCGTCCGGGGGAAAGAGCCTGGAATGAACGTCCTCCCGGAGACGGGCGACGGTTTCTGCGACGCGATCGAGGGTAGGGTGGCGTGCCATGTAGCCCCCCCGATATCCGAGAACGCGCAGGGCGAGGATTGCTTCGTCGGCCCAATGGCTGGCGGCCCTGTGATCGATCTCCCGCTCGGGATCGGTGCGCACGGCGTGGACGGTGGCTCGGATGCGGCGGATCCTGCTGGTGTGATCGGACTCGCCCGCGGGTTGGAGGTTCATCTTGGCCTCCAGGGAGGCGAGCAATTGTTCCGCAGCGTGTGCAACCTTGTCATCGACGCTTGCAGTGTCCTCTGGAGGGAGATGCCCTCTCTGGGTAAGGAAGCGGGAGAGGGCCGTGGTGCTGACGCGTTTGAGTTCCTCGCAGAAGTCCGTGCCGGGATCGAGTTGTGTGCCGAAGTGGCTCGCGAGATCGTCCATGGACTGGCGCAGTTGTCCCCGGATATCCTCGAGATAGGTGTATTTCATGGAGACCGGAACAACGAAAACCGGGGCATCCGTGCCAAGTGTCTTCTGGGCCCGGAGGGCAATGTAGGAGGCCCCCTCGGCAAAAGGGGTGACCTGGTCGTTACAGAGGTAGACGTTGCCTTCAGGGAAAAGAATAAGCGGGTACGATCCTTCGGTAACCACGTCGGTGGCGCATTTCATGGACTTGCGATCGCTCCCATCACGGTCGACGCTGAAGGCGCCGGTCCGTTGCATGAGCCAGCTCTGTATTCTGCCTCTGGCAAAGACATCGTAAGCCGCCATGAAGGAGGGGCGGATCGACAGGCGTCGACAGACTTCGCTCATGACCTGGGGGTCGCTGTGAGTGGAATGGTTGGGAAGGAGGACAAGGCGCGCATTGTTCTCCCGCACTTTCTGGAAGGCTTCCGTGCCATGGAGTTCGATTTGTTTCACGAGGTGCCTTTTGCCGGGCAGTGCGAATCTCCCGATCACGAACTGGGCGAGCGAAATAAGGAACGTGTTCGGCCGGGGCGGGACGAATCTGTAGGGGATGTCAGTGAACTCCAGCATGGCGATTCAGGTAAGGGGCAGGATATCAGAGCCGGATCCGGGCGCAAGGAACAGAACCGCATCCCGTTCTTGACCCAGCCGGGGTTTGCGATGCGATAGCGGGGTGCAGGACACTTGGATTCTTCGGCCGGGAAACCGGGAAGACGGGCCCGGATTGATCGCCCTTATCGACGCGGTCTACCGGGAATATGGTGATGAGGTTGATGTGAATGGTTATGATCGCGACCTCCTCGACCTGGAGGGCTCCTATCGTGACGTCGGCGGAGAGTTTGTGGTCCTGGAGGAGGCAGGAGAGGTCGTGGGAGCCCACGCTACACAGCCAGTGGACCAGGAGTCCGGTGTTCTGACCTTCCGAAGACTGTATCTTCTCGCCCGTCTGCGGGGAACGGGAGCGGGGAGAGTCCTGATGGACTGGGCGCTGGAATGGAGCCGGACAAACGGGTATCACCGGGTGGAATTCTGGTCCGATACCCGGTTTTCACGCGCGCACCGTTTCTTCGAGCGCTATGGCTTTGTGCAGGGCGGAATCCGGCAGGTGGAAGAAGGTAAGTTGAAATTCTCGGAGTATTTTTTTGCCTTGTCGTTCTGACTGTTGACCCTGTGGCCCCGTTGGACATGTGGCGGACGATTTATTCCATTTCCTGTATTTTCGGTGCGACTGCCCTTTGCGCGCAGGAAAAGGACTGTCTCTTATACACATCTGACGCTGCCGACGATATGCAGTGT
>CAWWCX010000622.1:0-2179 GCA_963935445.1 uncultured Roseibacillus sp. | reverse complement strand
TGCGTCCCAAGGATATACGCCGCGTAAGTCCAGAAGATCTGCCGCAAGAGCCTGGGAAGGACCCGCAACTGCTCAGGCCATTTCAAAACAATCGGAATAAATGGACTGGCGAGACACAGGAGCAACTGGGCAATCCCGCTCCAAAACACGGCAAATCTTATCAATTCGTAGGTGGTCATCGAAGAAAGGCTATTGTCAGGAAACCGGCCCCGAGGCTGAAGAACCCAAGGCCGAAGGCAACATCCCATGCCCGGAACTGCCGCCGGACTCGTCGGTCATAGTAGACCATCTGGAGCAGAAAACGGCTGCCCCAGTAAAGCCCCATGAATACGCAAACACCCCGGCCCACACCGTCTGTGAGAAAGAAGTCCGGGCGCCAGAGACACAGGATGGCCATCCCGGCAACCGTGACCACCGTATATGCGGCGTGCACCCTGAAGACCTGCCCGAACATCCGATCCACCCGCGCCAGATTTCCTGCATAATCCAGCATGCGAGGCACGATCAAGTTGGCCACCGCGATCAGGGCGAGGCCAACTCCCGCAAACCGGATGAGAAGTTCCAAATCCATCACAACTCCCCCCAGTCCACTATCTTTTCAAACAGTCCCCACCCACCGGGAAACAGCTCTCCGGCAGCCTCAGGAAGGAGAGTTCGCAGCCCCTTCCCCATCCGCGGACCCGGCAATCGCCAAACCACCGACCAGACCTTCCTGATGGCCGTAGCCGCCTGCGAAAGTCCCCTTAAAAACACATCCTTCATTATTCTTTTCTTATAAATTTTTCAATATTTTGTGAAAACAAGAAACCCGAAGAACAGCCGGTTACCCGAAGAGCTTCATGGCAAGCTGCATGGCCTTGCCATGAGGCATCCCGGCAACCCGGTCGGACATCTTGGAAGCAAACCGGACGAATTCCTCCAGGGCTCGCATCTGGTCATGGAACGCTCGTCCACCAGCACTTTTCATCCCCTTGCTTTCCATGAGGCTGTCCTGAAGAAGATCCAACGCAGGATCGATTTCCCGACGTTTGCGTTCCTGTACGATCCTGCGAAAGATTTCCCACACATCGAGCTCGGCCTCAAAGTATTCCTTCCGCTCTCCTTTCCGCGTAACAATCCGGAGTAATCCCCAGTTTACCAGTTCCTTAAGGTTTGTATGCGCATTCCCCCGGCTGATCGCGAGCTCCTCCATCACCTCGTCCGTGCTGAGGGCTTCAGGACTGGTCATGAGCAAGGCATGAATCTGGGCCATCGTGCGGTTGATCCCCCACTGGGTGCCCATAACCCCCCATTGCGAAACGAATTGATCACGGGCCTCCTTGAGCTTGGCAGTCTCTGATTTCATCTGTTTCAGTATTTCCCGAAACTTCAGACTCAGTCAAGGGAAATAGAACAGAAAACCACCCCGGCTCCAATGGAACCACCGCCCCCGCGGCTCTTCCCTGGGAGACGACGAGCACCGATTCCTGACTCCAGTCGCCAAATTTACCCGGTCCCGGACCCATCTGGTGCCATAAACGTCCCGAACGTTCTCGTCCCGGGATTCCTGACGTCTATCCGGCGCCCTTTCCCCGCCTCCGTCTCCCCGTGCTCTCCAGCATAAAAATCAATAACGCACCAACGAGGAGGGATCCCAGCGCAGCCCACGTCGAACCCATCCCCAAATCAGGCAGGTGCCAGTTCGCGAAACCGGTGATTTTCTCCCTTACCTCTCCCCCACGGGTGAACTCCTCTTTCAGCGTATCCTTCCAAGGCCAGATGATGACGAGGGATCCGGCCACAAATCCGGTAATCAGGGCAACCGCGATATCGTGCCAACAACGAAACAGCCAACTCAGCACCCTTGCCAGGAGAACCATACCCAACACCGCGCCCGCTCCCACCGGAATGAGAACCTGAAGGGCGGAGTCGATCTTTCCGCCAGAGAGATCGTTGACGGCGTCAATCATGATCAGCTTGTAGTTGCCCATGAGGAGCAGCACGAAGGAACCGCTTAACCCGGGAATAATCATACTGCAGGTGGCCACCACGCCACAGGTCATCAGATAGAATAGGTTGTCATTTTCAGACGCGGGCTCCATGGCGATCATGGCCACGGCGCAGCCCCCCCCGATCAGGGTTGCGATCACCCGGCCCGCAGACCAACGGGTCACCAACCGTGCCACCGCCCGCAGCCAAC
>CAWWCX010000621.1:0-2186 GCA_963935445.1 uncultured Roseibacillus sp. | reverse complement strand
CCCACTGTAGGTCGAGCTGGGCCCGATCATGTGAACGAGATCATCATACATGCACGGCACCCCCGCATGATTGAACATATGCTTCACGTAAATCTCGTCCGGCCGCCGCCCCACCGGCGAACGCGCCGAGCGATCCGCCCCCACCGAGCCGTGAACCCCTCGAAAGAGATCATCATCAGGAAAGGCAATACTGAAACTCCGCACGGAGCTGCCGTCACGCGCCCGGCCGGCTCCACTTCCCCGCAACCGAACTCCAACGTCGTAGGTGATCTTCTTCCGGTTATAGATGGCCGTTCCACCCAGGCGCTCATTGCTCATCAGGTTCAAGGTGCTCAGCAGGAAGTTGCGATCCGATCCCAGCATGATCAGCCGGATCTCCTGCAGGGGCAGGTTGGTCCCCTGGTTGTCTTCCACCTGAATCAAAGCCCGCGAATCCGGGCCTGCAGGCGGCGCCATCGAGCGGATCCCACGAACATCAAGGGCCTCAACCCAGAACTGGATAACCGTCCCCGCACTGGCCCCAGGAAGCTGACCAACACCCTCTCCATCCTCGTCCACCGAGAAGCTAAAGGTCTGCACCGGGCCTTCCGCGTAGCGCGCCTTCAAGACAATGTCCCCCAGTCCGTCGGGGTCGGCAACATGAGCACGCACCTCGATTCCATCGTTCACCGCCGGCACCGGGGGATGGTGGCGCAGATCAGAGAAGGTTGGACCGATATTCAACTCGGCCCGGGAATTCACCGCCCCGGGAGTACCGCAGCGCTCTGGCCGGGCCAGCTGCGTCGTCCGTGCCAGACGCTGATAGTAGCACCGCGAATTCAGCTGATTCGATCCCGCCATCCAACGCACCTGAAATGATACTTCATAAGTCTGCGACCCGGAAATGTTCGTGTTGTTCACGAAAGTAGTTTCCAGGTGATTATGTCGCGTGTCGGTCGCACCCGTCGCCACCAGCCGAAGCACCTTGTTGCCGCCGTTGCCCGGCTCGTCAATCACCTCGCTGTGTCGATGATTACCGATCATTCGCCAATGATTCGCTCCCGAGCTGAAGTTTCCATTTTGAATCAGCTGCTCGCGCACTCCGTCAGGATCCCGAATGACGCTCACGTCATCAATGAGCACCTCTCCCGCCTGTAACATCCCCAACCGGAATTCGTTCCAGACCGTCAGGCCATAGCTCTGCCCACCGGTCTCCCGATAGCTTACCAGCTCCCAATCCTCCTTATCGCCCTCCTCACTTGCCTCCCACGACTGCGGGTTGCTGTTGTCAGCACGCGCATCCCGCAGCTCGAGACTCGAACCCCGCCCATCGGCCAGATCCGGCCAACGCCCACCTTCCACGTACTCAACCTCATCTACTGGATTCTCAAGCTCGTCCTCCAGCCGGATGAGATCCCGCCCGTTGTTCAGACGATTGCGGTAGTCTCCCACCACCCGCTTCGCAATCGCGGGATACTTCGCCACCAGCTCAGCAGTATCCTTCGCTACTACCAGGAAGCCTCCCGCTGGAATCCTGGTCCCCTCTGCGAAGTTGAAATCGATGCCACCATCGATCGACCAGCCGGTGAGGTCCACCTCTTGCGTCCCCTTGTTGAACAGCTCCACCCACTCCTCATCCCGCTCCACAATAGGCTGCGTTTCAACAGGGGGAGCGAGCTCGCTGACCGCAACCAGCTGCAACCCGAATACGACATCGCTATTGCCGGGATTGTCCTGGTGCACCTCCACCGAGATCCGGTTCTCACCCACCACCAGGTTTGCTGCCGGCAATTCAAAGACCCCCTGAAGCCTTGCGTCTCGAATCGAGGTGCTCGCCAGGGTGGTCGCACTGATCGGCCCCCCCGGCAGATTGTAGCGTTCCACCTCCACTCCGTTCAGGTAGATCACCGCGCCATCGTCGATGATATGCGACATTTCCAAACTCAGGCTTCCTCTCAGCTGCTCTTCCGTCAGCGTGAACTCCCGCTCCAGATAGTAGGTCACGATCTCGTTCTCCACCGGGCTCGGAAACTGCGTCCGAATTGGCTCCGGGAGATTCCCCAGTTCAAACCCGTGAAGCCCGGGCCCGCTGAACCAGTCCACCCCGTCAACCAAGTGGCGCTGCCCCGCCCAGCTCCCTCCCAGGTCATCCCCCGTATCATCTGTCTCTTATACACATCTCCGAGCCCACGAGACCGTACTAGATC
>CAWWCX010000620.1:0-2197 GCA_963935445.1 uncultured Roseibacillus sp. | reverse complement strand
ACACTGCATATCGTCGGCAGCGTCAGATGTGTATAAGAGACAGGTGTGGGCGGGGCCGGAGGGATGGAGTCAAGGTTTGGCGGAAGTGTGCCGCTTGAGCAGTCGATGCAGGACTGGCAGGTAATCACCTGTCGTTGAGAGGGTCGCATGACTGATGCCGTAGCGGGTGAACTGGCGTTTCATGCCTTCGCGATATCGGCGGGTGAGTTTGCGGTAGGCCATCCGGACGTTGGAGTTGGAGGTGTTGACAATCGTGCGATGGCCGGTTTCACGATCCCGGAAGACAACCTTTCCCACGTCAGGAAGCTCGCTCTCGAGGGGATCCGTCAGGTGCAGGGCTATGGTCTCATGTTTTCGCCCGAGGGTGGCCAGAGGTTTGCCCAGGTCGGTATCAAGAAAGTCTGAGAGAAGAAAAACAAGGGCTCGGCGCCGGACGGAATTCACAAGGAAGTTGCAGGCGGCCGGCAGGCTGGTCCGAGCTTCAACAGGATCAGCGGTCAGCACTTCGCGCACACTGCGGAGAATCTGTTTTGTCCCTTTTGCAGGAGGGAGGAAGAGAAGAGGCTCGTTGGCAAAGAGTAAAAGACCGGTCTTGTCCCCGTTCTCCCGGGCACTGAAACCAAGGATGGCCGCGAGTTCGGCCGCGAGTTCGCGTTTGCTCAGGTGTTTACTGCCAAAGAGAGACGAGCCGGAGACGTCGACCGCGAGAATGACGGTCAGCTCCCGTTCTTCACGGAAGGTTCGGATGTAAGGGGTGCCCATGCGGGCGGTGACATTCCAGTCCAGAAAGCGTATTTCATCACCGTGCTGGTATTCACGGAACTCGTTGAAGTCCAGTCCCTGTCCCTTGAAGGAGGAGTGGTATTCCCCGGCGAACGTTTCGCGCACCAGTCTCCGGGCGCGGATTTCCAGGCGGCGCACTCGCTTTACGGTTTCCTCTACGGCGGCGGGATCGAGCATGGAGGGGACGGATGTTCAGGAGGCCTGGTGTCGAGAAGCTGGTGAGGGCCTCGTTCTGCCAGGTTGCAGGAACAGTCGGTCAGTTCCTGCAAATCGGGACCGGTATCATGGAACGGGGACCTTGGAGAGAATGCGTTCAATAATGATGTCAGAGCTCAGGTCCTCGGCCTCAGCCTCGTATGAGAGGAGGATGCGGTGGCGCAGGATGTCACGGGCAAGTTGTTTGACATCCTGGGGGGTGACGAAGGAGCGGCTCTCCATGAAGGCGCGGGCACGGCAGGCCAGAGCGAGATTGATTGAGGCTCGCGGAGAAGCCCCGGCGCGAAGCAGGGGCTTGAGGGACGTGTCGACCTTTGCCGGATACCTCGTGGCATTAACGAGATCGACGATATATTCACGGACTGCCGGATCGATGTAGATCTGATCGAGCACCTGGCGTCCCGCTTCGATGGTGGCGGGTTCCACGACCTGTCGAGTGTCCTCGACCGGGGCGGTGCTCGCCATGCGGTCCATGATGAGCAATTCCTCCTCCTTGCTGGGGTAGTTTACCGTTACCTTGAGAAGGAAACGGTCAAGCTGGGCCTCGGGGAGCTGGTAGGTGCCCTCCTGGTCGATGGGGTTCTGGGTGGCAAGGACAAGAAAAGGGGCGGGGAGCGCATAGCTTTGCTCTCCGAGAGTGACCTGGCGCTCCTGCATCGCTTCAAGGAGTGCGCTCTGGACCTTGGCCGGGGCGCGATTGATTTCGTCGGCGAGGATAATATTGGCGAATACGGGGCCGAGTTTGGGAGCAAAGGTTCGTTGGTCGGGGTTGTAAATCATGGTTCCGACCAGATCGGCGGGGAGCAGGTCGGGAGTGAACTGGAGCCGGGAAAAGGCCAGCTTGAGGGTGCCGGCCAGGGCTTTGACGGCAAGCGTCTTCGCTAGCCCCGGCATGCCCTCAAGGAGGATGTGGCCATTGCAAAGCAGTCCGATCAGAAGTCGGTCGACGAGCTCGCCCTGACCTACGAGGACGCGGGAAATCTCCTCCTTAACGGTGCCCACCCATTGACTGGACTGAGCGATCCGTTCGGAGAGTTGCTGCGGATCAGTGGGGGTGCTTTGCATGCCCGCCACCATGTACGTCTACAAGGGAGGACCTTGCAACGCCAAAGAGTCGTGAAAGTAGTGCTGTGACGCTTCGACGCGCTAGAAGTCGCCGAAGCCGTCCTGTTTTCCACCGCGACGCCTGTCGCCTCGA
>CAWWCX010000619.1:0-2209 GCA_963935445.1 uncultured Roseibacillus sp. | reverse complement strand
CATCTCGGAGGGAGTCGGCCCCTCCGCGTAGAGACGAAGATACACCATGCTCAGCCGGACCGAGCTGAACCTGGAGCTCTCGATAAGCTCCCGGGCCAGGGCATCGCAGCGCTCGAGGACTTCCGCATCATTGAGAAACCAGAGCGCCTGGGTCGCCACGTTGGTCTGCCGCCGGTGATTGCAGTTCGGTGTCATGACCGGCTGGTCGAAGGTTTCCAGCATGTTCAGGGGCAACCTCCGCTGCACCGCCACGTAGGCGCTGCGGCGGTTCTTGTCGCCCCCCAGCACGGCCTTCCCTTCCCCGTTCGCGGTCACCGGGCTGGGCGGTCCGCCAAGGGCCGGGTTCAGGGTTCCGCTCACGGCCAGCAGCGCATCGCGAATGGCCTCTGCCTCCAGCCGCCGGAGGTTCATCCTTCCAAGGAGAACGTTCTCGGGGTCGATCCGGTCGAGATCCGCCCGCCGCCGCGAGCTCTGCTGGTAGGTGCGGGAGAGCAGGATCTGCCGGTGAAGCCTCTTGAGATCCCAGCCGTGCTCCACGAAATCCCGCGCGAGCCAGTCCAGCAACAGGGGATGGGAGGGCTGCTCCCCGGCGATTCCAAAGTCCCCGGGCGTCGCAACCAGACCCCGCCCGAAGTGATGAGCCCAGACCCGGTTCACGAACACTCGTGCGGTCAACGGGTGGGCACCCGAGGTCAGGTGCCGGGCGTAGGCCAGCCGCCGCCCGCTACTCTTTCCTCCTCCACCCGGCGCCTCTGGAACGATCACTTCCCCGGCTGCCCGGCTCAACGCAATGAGCTCTCCGGGGGCAACCTCCCCCCGTGGACTCTCTGGATTACCACGGAAAAAGATCCGACTCACCGGCAACTTACCCTTCGGCTCGGTAGTTGCCACGATCATGCGAAGAGGCGGCTTCTTCGCCCGGATGGCGGCCACCTTCTGCTTCTCCTTTTCGAAGCGCTGGTGAGCCGCTCCGTCATATTCGACCAGGAGCCCGCTGATGAAGTTGACCGGCTTGACCATCGGGTAGGCCTCGAGGAGATCCTTCTGCCGCTGTGTGCGCCCGGCCGGATCGGCAAGGACCGCCTGCCGCGTTTCCTCGCGCTCCTCCTCCGGAACATCAGCCAGCTTCTTCTCCAGGATTTCCGCACAGTGATTCTGGCGCCGCTCATTCATGGCGCTTTCCTCCTTCGCCGCCTCCGCCTCGATGCGCGCCCGCTCCGCATTCACCGGTGCGGCCGTCATGTTCACCAGCCGGTTGCCGGGCTGCTGCCAGTTCTCGAGGGGAAAGGCCGGGTCGAAAATCGCCCGGAAGCGGTAGTAGTCGTCAATCCCGATCGGATCGTACTTGTGGTCGTGGCACTGGGCACAACCCACTGTGAGACCAAGCACGCTCGTGCTCACCACCTGCAGCGAATCCGCCACCGCCGTATTCCTGTCCTCCAGGGAATTGCTGCGTTGCGTTCCGTCCGGAGCCATGCGGAGGAACCCGGTGGCAGTCAGGAGCTCCAGGTGACGCGCATTGTCCACGTCCAGCGGCCCCTCGATCAACTCATCACCCGCAAGTTGCTCGACGAGGAACTCGTTGACCGGTTTGTTCCGATTGAAGGCATCAATGACATAGTCGCGATAACGCCAGGCGTGCTCACGCCTGCGGTCGTCCACTGCGGTTCCATCCGACTCCGCATACCCCGCGACATCCAGCCAGTGCCGCCCCCAGCGCACGCCGTAGTGAGGCGATGCCAGCAGGCGGTCCACCAGGCGCCCCACCGCGTCCGCCCCGGTGTCCTTGGCAAACTTCTCAACCTCCTCCGCCTTGGGCGGGAGACCTGTCAGGGAGAATGTCACGCGGCGGATCAGGCTGCGGCGGTCCGCCCTCTCCGCAAGGACGAGGCCCTTCTTCCCGAGGCGCGCCGAGATAAAGGCATCAATGGGCGCTCCCTCCCCGGGCGGGGCAACCTCGCGCACCGGCTGAAAGGCCCAGTGTGCGAGCTCCTCCAGCGTGAACCGTGCGTCTTCCACGTCCTCCGGTTCCCGCCGGGCTGTTTTCGCTCCCTGTTCAATCCACCTTCGGATCGTTTCCTTACCGGACTCGGAGAGTTTCTTTTCCCCCTTCGGCATTTCGTCCGATGCCAGCTTCTCCCACAGCAGGCTCCCCGCGGGCTGGCCCCGAACAAGAGCCGGCCCGGATTCTCCCCCTTCCACCATCAGC
>CAWWCX010000618.1:0-2219 GCA_963935445.1 uncultured Roseibacillus sp. | reverse complement strand
CGGAGGGGGTGGGATTCGAACCCACGATAGGTTGCCCTATGCCGGTTTTCAAGACCGGTGCATTCAACCGCTCTGCCACCCCTCCTGAGTGGAGCGGCAGGATGCAATTCCCTCCGGGAATCGCAATGCCGAATTCATCCTCTCGGTCACTTCACCGGGAAATCACCGAACTGGAAGCGGTCAAACTGCTCGCGGAGGCCGACCCCGGCATCGGAACTGGAGCCACCGTGAAAGCTTTCCCGGACCGCTTTACGCGACCACTCCACCGCCTTCTCCCGGTTGCCCTCCGCAAACCAGACCTCCGCCATCGTATCGAGATAGGCTGCCTGGCGCGGACGGAAGGAAAGCGCTTTCCGGATCTTGTTGTGAGCGTCAGGCAACTCACGACAGGCCCGTGAAGCCATCCACGCCGCGCTGTTGTAGGTATTGTGGGCCCGGGGGTAGGCGTCTATGGACTCCTGCAGGCGCTGGTAAACGATCTTGAAGTTGCGGTCATGCTCCTCGATGAGGCCGGCTTCCCGCAGCAGGGGGAAGTAATCATCAGCCAGGATTCCATCCCCGTTGAGGATCTCGAAGGAGCTACGAAAGAGTTTCATCGCCTCTTCCCTGTTCCCTTCCTCATGCAGGGCCAGAGCGCGATACAGGTCAGCCAGAAACCGCTTCCGGATGAAGCTGACCGGGTTCACGAAGGTAGAGCGCCCTTTCAGGTACTGCATGGCATCCACTTCCGCGAAAGCAGCGGCTACCCGCCACTGCTTGTTATGTCGGGCATGCTTGGCGTAGTAAGAAGCGGCCGTCTGCCAATACCAGTCGGCAGGACCATTGGTCATGATCAACTTACGCCAGCATTCTGCGGCTTCATCGATCGCCCCGCTCCGTTCCACGTCAATGGCTAGACGCAACAAGCGGATGGGCTCATCGAGGGAAAAGGTCTCCACCGTTTCGATTGGGCGCCTCGCTTCCTCAATCCGGCCTGCACGGACCAAGGCCCCGCCGTAAAGCGCCAGGTAACGGAGGTTGGTGGGCTCCTCTTCGAGGATACTCCTGAAGGACGCAATGGCCTTTTCCCAGTCGGAGATATACGCATGATAGGCCGCCAGCTTCTTACCCCACTTCTCATCGTCATCCAGCTTCGAGATCCGCTCCAGCAGATCAATCGAAACGGCGGCATCGTCGCGAGCCTCGGCCGCCTCGAGCAGGTCAGCCAGCACCTGCACATCGGGATCCTCCTTTCCCAGGACATTTTCCAGACCCTCAAAGAACGCAACCAGCCTCTCTTCCTCCAGATGCACAAACCCGTAGAGCGCCCCGAGCAGGACTATCCGCTTCGCATTATCCTCTTCAACCCCTGACAGAAGTCCCCAGAGCCGGGGCGCGGAATCGCCCTCCCCGAAAAGATGGGACACGATCCTGAGTTCGTCCCGTTCCTCGGTATCGGGATTGAGTTTCTCGGCAGCGAGATAGAACGCCAGTTCATACAGGCTGCCACCGAGGTCATTCAGGCGCCCGATAAACTCCAGCCAGTTGGAACGCCCCTCTCCCCAGGCAATCTCCGATAGATCCTTCATGATCCGGAGCGCTTCCGGACGTTCGCCCCGGGTGTAGAGGAAAGACGCTATCGTGAGCACCTCGTAGCGTTCCTCTTCCGACTCCGACCAGTCTCCCCTGAGCTTCCTGTATCGCTGGGCCAGCCATTCCCCCTTCTCCTCCTCAGTTCCTCCGTAATCAAATACCTTCACCGCCTTCTCCGGGAGCTCCACCGTCTCGTAGTAGCTGAAGGCCGCATCCTTGTTGGCCCGGAAGACCAGCGGCAGACCAGCCTCCAGGTCGCCCCCCAGCAGAAGCGAGAGCATGGCCTCACGGCGCTCATCCACACCGCCACCTGCCTCCTCGGCCATCTGCTCCAGCAACCGAGAAGCCCCGTCGTGATCCAGCTGCCACCGCTTCAGGACGATCTCGGCATGCGCCCGAACGATCGGAGACTCGTTGGGACGTTCCATGTACCACCTGAGATACGGGGTAGGATCCCCCTCGAACAAAGACATTACGGCGACGACATCATCACGACCCAGTTTCCGGGCCAGCTCCCGGGCTTCGACATGGTGACCGTCGGATCTCAGGAGCGACAACTGACGATTGGCAAGCACCCTCGTGTCCTCCGTTACGCTCCCGTCCGCGCCATAGGCGATCCCAGGGGAGACCTCGGCCATTTCTGCATC
>CAWWCX010000617.1:0-2227 GCA_963935445.1 uncultured Roseibacillus sp. | reverse complement strand
CCCACATGGACGAGGTAGGATTCCGGGTGCAATCGATCAGCTCGAAGGGCTTTCTGCAGATTATTGCGGTGGGGGGATGGTGGTCCCATGTCGTCCTCGCGAAGCAGCTCGTGATCAAGACGGGAAAAGGAGACAAGATCCTTGGGGTAGTGGGGTCGATGCCCCCGCACTTCTTGCCCGAGGCGGAGCGTCGCAAGGTCATTCCCCTGGAGAAAATGTTCGTAGATATTGGGGCGAGCTCGCGGGAGGAAGTCGTTGAGATGGGGGTGCGGGTTGGCGACCCGGTCGCTCCACGGACTTCCTTCGAGTCCATCGGGCGGAAGGGGCGTTTCCTTGCAAAGGCCTTTGACAACCGGGTGGGAATGGCGGCGTTGGTAGAGGCGGGGCAGAAACTGGCGAAGCTTGAGCGCAGCAATCATCTTCTTCTGGCTGCCAGTGTGCAGGAGGAGCTTGGATTGCGGGGCGTGCAAACGCTCAGCCGCCATGCCAGACCCGACGTGGCGATCGTTCTTGAGGGAACACCGGCGGATGACACCCCTGGGTTTATTCCCGACGAAGCGCAGGGTCTCATGGGGAAGGGCGTGCAGATACGTATGCATGATCCGAGTGCGATCATGAATCCCCGGCTTACCGATCTGACGATTGAAACGGCGGAGAAGGAGAAAATTCCGCATCAGCTCGCCGTGCGGAGGGGTGGGGGGACAGACGCTGGACGCATTCACCTTTCCGGAGAGGGAGTGCCCTGTGTGGTCCTAGGCGTGCCCTCGCGCTACATTCATTCGCATAACAGTATCATCGATATCGCGGACTACCGGGCGATGGTCGATCTCAGCGTGGCGCTCATCAGGCGCCTGACGACCGAGCAGGTTTCCGGGTTAACGGAGTTCCTGTAGGGAGAGCGGCGGGAGAATTCGCAATTAGTGCTGGCAACCGGCCAGCGATGAGGTCTATCACCGTACACGTGTTGGGAGCCTGGGTGCACAATCTCGATCCGGTAATTTTCGAGATTACGGACAATTTTGCCCTGCGTTGGTATGGGCTCGCCTACCTGATGGCCTTCGTGGTGGGTTACCTCGGCCTGCGTTGGCTGGCACAAAGGGGCCTCTGGGTGGTTGCTCCCGCGCGGGTGGGCGACTTCATCGCCTATGCGGCGATCTTCGGGGTCTTCCTCGGGGGGCGACTGGGATATGTGCTCTTTTATATGATCCCGGAGAACGGCTTTGGCTACGTGCTGGAGAATCCGGATGTGATCTACGCTGTGTGGAAAGGAGGAATGTCGAGTCATGGAGGCATCCTCGGCCTGATCATCTTCACCTTCGTCTACTCCCGTCGAATGGGTTGCTCTTGGACCGGAGTGGGAGATGGACTGGTGATCTTTTCTCCGCTTGGGATCATGTTCGGACGCTTGGCCAACTTCATCAATGGGGAGCTCTACGGCCGCGTGACCAGTGCGGGAGTGGGCATGAAGTTTCCCAAGGCGCTGGCGGAGCAGGGAAACGAGGAGGCTTATGAGAGCGCGATGAAGGAGGCTGTGCAGGCGGATCCGAATCGGCTGGAAGCGCTGTGGGGAAGCTATTCCGTTAACCCGGGGGCCACCAAGGGGCCGCTTCTGGAGCAGACGATTGCTCTCAGCCGGGACAATCCTGCCATTCTTGAAGTGTTCCATAAATACGTGGAGACGCGCCATCCTTCGCAACTCTACCAGGCCGCTCTCGAGGGTCTCGCGCTCTTTGTGGTCCTGCTCATCCTGCGGTTGAAGATGCGCCAGCTGGGACACGGGGTCCTCACGGGGGTATTTTTCGTATGCTATGCAACCTTCCGCATCATCGCGGAGCAGTTTCGCGAGCCTGATTCGGCCTGGGTGGTTGAGGGACTCCTGACAAAGGGGCAGTTTTACTCACTTTTCATGTATGCGATTGGAGCGGCCTTCCTCGTGGCAGGTCTCAAGGGTAAGACTGGTTCGCTGAGGGATCGACCGGTCCGCAAAGAGGCTCCGGGGAGAGGCTAGGAAACCCAATGGTTGT
Source organism: uncultured Roseibacillus sp. (assembly GCA_963935445.1). Lineage (GTDB taxonomy): Bacteria > Verrucomicrobiota > Verrucomicrobiia > Verrucomicrobiales > Akkermansiaceae > Roseibacillus_B. The sequence goes on along the minus strand of CAWWCX010000617.1, from coordinate 203 downwards.
CCCGGGGATTCGCGTTGCTACCTGGGAATCCTGAGTGTCTGACCGATGCGGATGATGGTTCCGCGAATGCCGTTGGCGCGCTGGATGGCGCTCACCGAACTGCCGTAGCGGCGTGAGAGAGAGTAGAGGGTGTCGCCCTTGACCACGGTGTGCCGGGCCTGTCTCTTATACACATCTGACGCTGCCGACGATATGCAGTGTGT
>CAWWCX010000616.1:0-2229 GCA_963935445.1 uncultured Roseibacillus sp. | reverse complement strand
GCGGGCCTCCAGCGATTGCCCCTCTCTCCCTTTAGTGACGCCCGCCATCCGTGGTGTGTTTCCGGATCTCCAGGAAGAGGTTCACCCCGGTTTCATCTTGCTTCAGGTCGGTATCGAGCTGACCGCCATTGAGCGGTGCAATCTCCTTCATCGCCTTCTTGTCCCGATAAATCAGATTCCACTCCACTACGAACTCCATCCAGGCCCGGCTCGGGTTAGCCGTGCTCACATTGGTCACAACCATGAGTCCCCCGGGCGCGAGGAGCCGGACAAACAGGTCGTTGAGGCGACGGCATACCCGCTGGGAGAGGTAATCGAACAATCCGGCGCAATAGACAAAATCATACGACTCCCACTGGAGGTCGGTGTCCCCTGTCGTCGCCTGTCGAAGGAGCTGGTGCACGGAGCGCTGCATCAGGTTGATGGGGGTCACCCGGCCCGATTGCGTACGCACCCGGTTCAGGACTTTCTCCGTCTGCTCTATCGTCTCGGCATTGAAATCGAGCAGCGTCAGGTCACAGAGGTCGCTGACGTCCTCATTCTTTAGGAATCTCTGGATCTCGTGGGCCGGCCCGCAGCCGAGATTCAGGATCCTCGTCCGCTTCCCTGCCTGCGCATTTCGCTCGGCTTCCCTGCGCAGGGCCTCGGAGAGATAGTTGATCCGGTTGCGGTGGGCGATGACTGGAGCGGTCTCCAGAAAGGAATAGTTGAGAAGCTTGGCAAAGAGGGACCCTCCTTCATAGGGATCCCGCACCATCATGTTCACCATCTCGTAGTCCCCCGCATAACCCAGGGGCTTGTGGAAGGCCCGGTAGGCGAACGGGGAGGAGAGGACAAGGGGGTGAATCTGACGGCGGACATAAAACTTGTGGGTGGCCTCCCGGCCCTCCGGCACTTCCGCTACCGCGGATTCAAAACTTTCCATCACGGGCCGGACCTCTTCCAGAACACGATCCTCAAGCTGTCCAATCACTTCCCGTTCAAGCGTAGGACGGTCCACCGAGGCTGTGGACCGGATTCCCAGGTCGATCTGGTCCATCCACCTCTGGAGCCCGATGAGCAGGTTCTGCATATTGGCAACCGTCAGCTTGAACGAGGAATCCACCTCGTGAGCCCGCTTCCAGTCCTGAACGAACACATCGAACTGATCGGCGAGGGGCTCCCGCCCCTCCCGGTCCGAAAGAAAGTCGACGTCCAACCAGGCATTGCCCAGCGTCGCCTCGCAGACGAGGAGAATCCCCGTGTTTACGAGTCCCGCAACCACCGCTTCCCCCTGATACACCACGCGATCTCCTACGCGAATCCTGAAATCTCGTAAAACTTCAGAAAGTTGGAGGATGCTGTAGGGGTTGTAGACCTCGAACGCAACGGAGTAGCGGCGTAACCTCAGGATGTTGGCTGTAATCTCTGTCCCCTGACTGTTCCGACAGACTGCAACGCTGCTTAGTAGTGAGGATCCTTTCTGCATTGACTAAGAGACCGAGATGAAAAAGAGTGGTTAAGCAATTCTCTGGCGACGCGAGGGCTCCCGAACCCCGTCCCGTCGCTTTCCATTACTCCTCTCGTGAGCATTTAGATGGCCCAGGATCTTCCTCGATTCCAGATTACCCGGGACGGACAACGCTTTGTCTGCCCGGATGGGCAGGACCTTCTTGAACTTGCTGAGGCTGAGGGATTTTCGGTTTCCGGGGTCGCGGAACACCTGAGCCTCACCAACCGGCAACTGGAATACGCTGTCGAACAAGCATCGGGGCTGCGCCCCAAGGAGCTCTTCCGCAGGCATCGGATGCTGCTCGCCCGCCGCCTTGTGGCCGAGGGCTTTTCCCTTCAGGTGATCGCGCAGCGCCTCGACTTCAAGCACTACACGCACTTTGCTTCCGAGGTGAAGTCCTACTTCGACCTGCCGCCCCGACAGTTCCAGAAGTCGGTTCGGGCGCTCTGCCCGGAAACCTAGCCGTTGCGGCATTTTTCGTTCCGGAGGTCCCTGCCCTTCTTCCGGACCCGGGACGAGGCGGCAAGCCCCGCTACGGGAACAGGACAAAAAAGCTGATTCACGGATATTCACGCGGCACGGGGGTCGATAGGTCCTCTGGGGGGCTTGGACACGAGGAGGACTTCGCAGACGGATCGCAAAGTCTGTCTCTCCTGCGGCCCGGGCTAATCCCCAGGGTCGATATCTAGGGAGTCTCGTTGGAAGGCATGGGGCAAGAGAGTGGAAAGCTGAGTTTT
>CAWWCX010000615.1:0-2246 GCA_963935445.1 uncultured Roseibacillus sp. | reverse complement strand
ATTCGGCCTGGTAGGCCAGCTCAGGCGGGAGGTGAGGCTGGTCTCGATTTCGACATCCGTGGGGGCCTGCGACGGGTCGGCATGGCCGGAGGTGAGTAAGACATCGTCAAGATACGTCTCGCCGTGGCCGTTGGCGACGGCACCGGTCACGAAGCGGAACCTGATGAGGGCTTCGACCGCTCCCGGGGGGGCAAGCAGGCGGGGTGCAGAGATTTTCCGCCAGCGTCCAATCTCGGGTTTGAAGAGGGTGAAGGGGTGTGCGGCGAGGACCTGACCGGACTTGTCCCGCCAGGCGAGGTGATACTGCTGAAGGTAGGAGGGCCCTGCGCTGATGGTCTTGGCCTGAAATGAAAGGATCCAAGGGGAGTCAGGCACTATTTCGCCACCCTCGGTCCTGACGACCTGGGAAAGAAGTCCCTCCCGCGGAGTCGTGCCCTCGTTGACCAGCTTGCAGTGCATGCTTGATGAGCCGCGGCAGGATTCTGCCCGGGATCTGGTGAAGGGCTGACTGCCGCCGGTGTGCCAACCATCAGCAATCGTGTCGCCACCTTTCTCGAAGCTGCCGTTTGTGAGGAGCGAAGACATGGGTACGAATCCGGGTTGCAGGCGAAGGAGGCGAAAGTGCACTTCGGCCTCCCCGGGATGGAATAGGGAGTGTCGTTTTCCGGTTCCAGAAACCCGTGCTCCCACATCGCGCCAGCCCGCGCCCTTGGCGGAGCTCGAGACCTGCAACTGGTATTCAAAGCCCGTTGCCGATGCCCAGTGGATCTGTGTGCCGGATTCGATGGTCAGGGGCACGGCCCCGGGGCACAAGCCAGTCAGCGCGGATGCAGAGAGTGCCACGGTCGCGATTCCAGAAAGGGAAGGCTTCATGAGTTCGCCGGGGAAGGAGGACTAAAGGCAGGCAGGATCATCGTCAATCTGTCTATGAGGGGTGAAAGAGGAATAAAACTTTGAAACAGGATCTTACCCTGTAGAGTAACAGACGTTAGTGGGTTGAACCGCCTGTAAACCTCAACTGTCATGCAAACTGGATTGAATCGGCGAACATTCCTGCGGGGAAGCGGGGTTGCCCTGGCCCTTCCCATGCTGGAGGCGATGAACCCGCGTTGCCGGGCTGCCGCGACGGGGGCCAGGATGCCTGTCAAGCGGATGGTCTGCCTCTCGAACAATTATGGGGTCTACCAGAATGCGTTCTTTCCGGACCCGGCCCAGACTGGAGCCGGGTATGATTTGCCGCCCACCCTGCAGCCGCTGGCCAAACATCGTGAGGAGTTCACGGTCTTCTCGAATCTGGATCACGGCCTGACAGGCGGGCACGCCTGCGTTCCGACCTTTCTGAACGGTATTCGTCCGGACATGGCCTCGAGCTTCCCGGAGGGGAACATCAGCATGGACCAGAAGGCTGCGGAGTTTGTTGGCGCGGCCACGCGTTACCCGTCGATGACCCTGAAGGTAAAGGAGAACAACCAGATCAGTTTCACCCGGACGGGAGTCCAGGTTCCAGCCATCGATGTCACGGCGATGTATCGCAAGCTCTTCCTCGAGGACTCGCCGGAAGCAAGGGAGCAGGAGCGCCTTCGGTTGAAGCGGCACGGCAGTATTCTCGATATGGTGCTCGACAAAGCGAAGGCAGTGAACGGCAAGCTGGGGAGGCGGGACCAGGAGAAATTCTCGGAGTACCTCGACTCGGTGCGCAGCCTTGAGAAGAAGATCGATCAGCAGCAGCCGTGGCTGGAACGTAGCAAGCCGAAGACACAGATGAAGGAGCCTCGTCCGGCACGACAGACCGCGGATGAGATGAAAGTCATGATGGAGCTGATGGCACTCGCACTGGAAACGGATTCCACAAGGGTGATGACCATGACGAGTGGGTTCGCCAATGGTGATTTTGGCCTGCAGGGGGGCTACCATGGATTCTCCCATCACGGAGAACTGCCGGACAAGACGGAGGCTCTCAAGCTCATCGAGGGGAATCAGATTGCGCAGATGGCCTATCTCATGGAGCTCCTTAAGGAGAAGGAAGACCCGCTCAATGGAGGAACACTGTTTGATCATACCATGATCCTCTTCGGGTGTGGAATGGCGACAGGGACGCACTCCTGCAAGAACATGCCACTGGTTCTGGCTGGCGGTGGGTTCAAGCTTGGTGAGCACCGGGTCTACCCGGCGGGCAAGGGGTACCGGGTGAAAGCGTGTAACCTGCTGCTTTCCATGTTGCAGAACTTCGGGCTGGAGATCGACCG
>CAWWCX010000614.1:0-2246 GCA_963935445.1 uncultured Roseibacillus sp. | reverse complement strand
CAGGAGGGACCCGACCACGAATTACTATGCCCGCCACCTGAAGGATGATGCGCCCAACCAGATGTGGAAGCATGATCCCGGAAGCGACCGGGACAAGATCCGGGTGGCCTACCAGCACATGATTCACAAGTATATCCGCTGTGCCACCGGCAACGACGACAACCTCAAGCGGGTTCTGGACTATCTCGATACCGAGGGTCTGGCCGACGACACCGTGGTGGTCTACACCTCGGACCAGGGCTACTGGCTCGGGCAGCACGGACTCTATGACAAAAGGCTGATTCTGGAGACTTCCATGCGCATGCCCTTCCTCATCCGGTATCCGCGGCTGATCAGGCCCGGCAGCGTGAACAAGGACCTCTGCATCAACGTCGACATTGCCCCGACTCTGCTGGAACTTGCCGGAGTGGACGTGCCGGACGCCATGCAGGGGCGGAGCATGGTATCCCTGCTCAAGGGGCAGGAGGTCCCGGACTGGAGAAAATCCCAGTTTTACACCTACTGGGGGATCCCGGCCCACTATGGCATTCGGACCGAGCGCTTCACCTATTTGAAGATAGCGGGTCACCCGGCAGAGCTGTTCGACCGGGAGGAGGACCCGGAGCAGTTATATAACGTTGCGGGGCGGGCTTCCTACCGGGATGCCATTGCGGACCTGGAGGTTGAGCTCAAGCGTCAGGTCAGGGAGGTCGGGATTGAGGACACGGAACTTCCAGGGGCCACTACCAGATGAATTTCCGGGTGCCATCCCTCGTGCTGCTGGCAGTGCTAACCCTTACAGGTCCTTCGGGTGCGGCGATTGAGCGCCCGAACATTATCTTCGTCCTGTTTGACGATTTCGGCTGGGGCCAGCCGCCAAGCAACCGGGGAGATTCACCTTTCCGGACTCCCGCTTTCGATCGGCTGGCCCGGGAAGGAATGCGATTCACGGATGCCCACTCGGCGGCGGCCAGCTGTACGCCGACCAGGTATGGCCTCCTCACGGGGCGCTATCCGTCCCGCATCGGGCAATTCGGGGTCCTGAATACCTATTCCGGTCCCATCATCCCGAAAGAGCGCCTGACGGTGGCTTCGTTTCTCAAGAGCCAAGGTTATCATACTGCCTGCATCGGAAAATGGCACCTTGGGTTGAGTTGGGCAGGAGAGAAGAAGACCCGGCCGTCTACTCCGGTCATCGGGACCCGCTTCAGGGAGGGGCCGAATACTCTCGGATTCGATTACTTTTACGGATTTACCCATGCCCGCAACATCGGCTGTATCCTGGAACAGGACGTTGTGGTTTCCCATGTGAAATCAGTTGAGAACCAGCCGCTCATGATTGCGAAAGCACTTGAGTATATCGACGAGCGGTCTCGTTCAGAGAAGCAACCCTTCTTCCTCTATTTTCCGATGTGCCCGCCGCACAAGCCAATCACCCCGGCACCCGAATTTATCGGGAAGGGAGGGAGTGCCGGGAAGGGAGGTAAATATGCGGACTGGGTTTACCAGGGCGATTACATGCTGGGACTGATTCTTGACACGCTGGAGAAGAAGGGGTTGAGCAGGAACACCCTCGTCATCGCGACTGGTGATAATGGCGCGGCGGGGCGCCCCTATCCGCCCTTGCGAGCGGATAAGGGCAGCATCTACGAGGGTGGGCACCGGGAGCCTTTTGCAGCGCGCTGGCCAGCCCGGATCAAGTCCGGGTCGGTATGCTCTGAGCTGATCTGCCTGAACGATCTCCTTGCGACCTGTGCGGACATTCTCCAGGAAAATCTTCCTCCCGGGGCGGGGGAGGACAGCGTGAGCATCCTGCCCCTTCTGGAAGGGGGCTCGGAACCGGTACGAGAAGCGATTGTTCATCAAGCCTCCGGTGGGTTGGCCATTCGGCAGGGCCCGTGGAAGCAGATCTTCCACCGGGATGGACGAAGGGAGTTGTTCAACCTGCAGGAGGATATCGGGGAGACGAGGGATCTCAGTGCATCGAGAAGCGAGGTCTCCACAAAGTTGACCGCCCTCATGCAGCGCTACATCGAGCGGGGTCGCAGCACGTCCGGTCCTGTGCAGAAAAACGAATACGCCCTCGAGCTCTGGGATGACCGGGGGACGGAAAAAGAGGATCTTAGACGGAAGCGGAAGAAGAGTAACAAGACGAATTAACCTAGTTCAACTAATGACATATTTAACTATTTCCCGTCCTCCGGGTCTCTTTCTCATGCTGGCAGGATGCCTTTTTCTTCTGCCATGCTCCGCAGCGGAGAAGCGGC
>CAWWCX010000613.1:0-2255 GCA_963935445.1 uncultured Roseibacillus sp. | reverse complement strand
ACTGCCAATGTGGATGGAAAGCGCTATGGATTCTCATTGACGCGCTGGATCTGGCCCATGCCCTTCGAGGTGGAACTCAACAAGACGATGGGCGAATACTGGCCGGGAACACGGGATCCGAGCTGGTTTCAGAGTAATATCACGAAGATCGAGGAGGGAGAGATCCGGAGGGACTACGAGATCGTGATGAACAAGCCGATGCGGCACGATGGAATCACGCTCTACCAGGCTTCGTGGGCCCCGCCGATGCCGGGAGGTCTCCCCAGCTCGGGGTTTGCGATCGTGGAGAACCCCTCTGACCAGTGGCCGAAATGGGCGCTCTACATCGCGACGTTCGGGCTCCTTGTCCACTTCGGGCAGAAACTGGTCCGCTTCCTGGTAAGATCGGTGACTCCAAAAACAAAGTAATTCCCATGCCCCGCAAGAGTCTCAACATGGCGGCCCGGTGGACCGGGTTTGGCCTGGCCCTCGTCGTCACGATCCTGATTGCGATCCTGACGAACCGGGAAGGTTACAAGAAGCGGGAATACCGTGAAGTTGCCGGCTATGAGAAGTGGGACGAAAGCGTGGTGGAAACGGCCAGACGCATCCCGGTCCAGGAGGGAGGCCGGGTGAAGCCCTTCGAAACGCGGGCTGGTTTCCTCATGCTCAAGTTCCATGGGGCCCGCAAGATGAAGATTGCGAGTTCCAGCGGCGAACGAGTCAAGATCGAGCCTACCGAGTGGCTGCTGGACATCCTGTTCCGGCCCGAGATCGCGATGGAGATGCCCACGTTCCGGGTGGATGATTCCGATCTCCTGAAAGAGGTGGGTTATGACGTGAAGAAGCGGCGCGACCGCTACAGCTACAAGGAGCTTGAGCCCTATTTCCAAAAGCTGGGAAAGCTGGCGGGTGACTTGCAAAAACAGGTGGCCGAGGAGCAGAGAAAAAATCCTGACTACAAGTTTCCTCGTGACGAGATGGATCCGCGCCCCCTCGCGAGCATGATCATGGAGTACCAGGGTATGCTGGGAGCCCTTGATTTCGCCCACAAGGGCCTGACCCTGGACGACTCTGCCGACATTGCGGACCCCGAGCAGATGAGGAAGGTCAGCTACTGGGTGAAGCTACTCCCGGCGCTGGGCGATATCCTCCGTCAGGAGGGGTTGGCCGAGGACGGAAACATTCCTCCCCATATCCAGTCGCTCCTGAGTGAGATGAATTTCCTGCTCAGCCGGGGCGAACGCGGTATCGAGTGGTTGCCGCCCTACGCGGCCGATGTTCTCCTGATTCCGGGGGGGAAAGCGCAGATCCATTCTGGAGAAACGCCCAAGACGTTTCAGATCGAGTGTGTGGAAGGTGAAGTAGAAGTCTACGAAGGGCAGGCCAAGCTGGGTGTCCTCGGGGCGGGCGAGAAAGCGGATCATCCGGGGGCGGATCTCGTGGTCCGAAACAAGACCGGCAGCAACGCGTCGATCAAAGTCCTGGGCAAGGAGTGGATGTCGGCAGGGGCGCGCCTGACAGAGGTGTCGAATGGCCTTGATTCGCGGCACTGGGAACTCTTATCCAGTGATCTCAGTGCCCTTGAGGATCTCGTGAGCTCTGCCAGCGGGAAGCAAAGTGAGTTTGCGGACAAGCTGGACGACTGGAGGGAGGCCCTGACCAAACGGGCGGGAGAGCTCGGGGTCGGAGAGAAGATCGAATCGGAGGTGACCTATTACAAGAGGAACTATTTCCTCAACGGTCTGGTCTACTTCATCCTGGCCTTCGTGGTTGCGGCCACCGGCTGGCTGGCCCCGGCCTCGAGGTGGGGGAAGGGAACTTATCTGGTGACCTGGGCCCTGGGGATGCTTGGGGCCTCCTACCTGGTGTGGGGCATCGTCCACCGCTGTATCCTGATGGAGCGTCCGCCGGTAGGAAACCTCTACGACACCCTTCCTTTTATCGCAGGGGGCGGCGTGCTTGTTCTCTTCCTGCTCGAGGCGGTTACCCGCCGGCGGGTGGCACTGGGAGCGGCGATCGCGATCGGGTTGCTTGGTCTCTTCCTCGCCCGGGCCTTTGAGGGTGTGGACGCGAAGGACCACATGGACCCCCTGCGGGCGGTCTTGCGCTCGAATTTCTGGCTCTCCACCCATGTCATCATCATTACCCTTGGTTATTCCGGGGGATTGATCGCGGCGGCCATGTCCCACGTTTACCTCTACGCCCGGGCCTTCGGGCTGGACAAGGCCGACAAGTCGCTGACCCGGTTCCTGACCCGCTCGGTCTACGGGCTG
>CAWWCX010000612.1:0-2262 GCA_963935445.1 uncultured Roseibacillus sp. | reverse complement strand
ATCCCTTCACCATCGCGATGGTGATGTCGGTGCCGTCGGTGAAGCGCTCCACGTTGAAGTTCCAGTAGGGCCCCGGCACGCGGAAGAGGTGCACGCCAACCCAGTAGGAGGCGAGGATTCCAAATGCGGCGGACTGGGCGATGAGCAGTGGGATGGAGACGCACATGGCCAGCAGGCGGGGGGTTACGAGATAGTCGATGGGGTGGACCCCCATGGAGCGCAGGGCATCGATTTGCTCGGTGACCTTCATGGTCCCGATCTCCGCGGCCATGGAGGAGCCCACCCTTCCGGCCAGCATGAGGCCGGTGATGGTCGGCCCCAGTTCCCGGAGCATTCCGATGCTGACGATCACTCCGCCCATGGTTTCCATGTCAACGAGCGCGAACTGGAAGAGGGCCTGGGTGGCCAGGACCGCTCCGGTGAAGGCTCCCGTGATTACAACCACGAGCTGGGAGCGGTAGCCGATCTCCGCAATCTGGTCGACGACCTGGCGCCAACGCTTCCGGCCGCGCAGGAGCGACTCGCTAACCTGTCCGATAAGCCCAGCCAGCTCGCCGAGATAGCGGAAGAAGCCGAGGGCGAGTCGGCCCAGAAGCCGGAAATAGACCACGCCATGGTTTAAATTCTAAATTCAGATTTCTAAATGCAAAAGTTGGCCCTCATACTGAAGGCGCTTGTATGAAGGTAATCTGGGTGGTTTTGGCGGTGGCGGCAGTGGCCCTGCTGGTCGTGGTGGGGGCTTACAACAGGCTTATTCGGGCCCGGAATCAGATGCGGGAGGGCTGGAGCGGAATGGAGGTCCAGCTCAAGCGCCGTCACGATCTCGTCCCTGCGCTGGTGGAGTGCGTTCAGGGTTACCAGGCTCACGAGCGTGCCTTGCTGGAGGCCGTCACCCGGGAGCGCGGGGAAGCGCGAGCAGCCTGCGAGAGAGGTGCCAGTGAAGCAGGAAGGGCCGAGCGCGCCCTTGGGCGGGACCTGGGGGAGATGGTGGCTCTCGCCGAGCGGTATCCGGATTTGAAGGCGGACGGGTCTTTCCGGCAGCTCATGGGGGAGCTTGTTGAGATTGAAGACCAGATTCAGTACGCCCGGCGTTATTACAATGGCTCGGTGCGCGACCTGAACAATGCGGTGGAGTCCTTCCCCGGCAATCTCTTGGCGGGGGCCTTTCGTTTCCAGAAGGGCGATTTCTTTGAAGTGGAGGCGGCCTCCGAGCGTCTGCCTCCTGCCTTGGCGCGCACCCTGAAAAGTGAAGGAGGGCTGACTGGTGAGAAGGAATGAGCTGCTGGAGTGTCAGCCCCGTTTTCTCAAGTCCGCTTATGAGTGTGGCGGACGCTGCCTCTGGTCCACTCCCGGGGCTTGCGGCCTTCGGGGGAGAGCGCGTTCCCTTCCTCATCGGCGAGGCAATCCTCCTCGGGGCCATGGGCTACTACCTTGTGGCCTGGTTGCTTGTGGGGGTGGATGGTCACAAGGACGCCGTAGTCCCGAGGAAGGAGCCTCCGGTGGGGTATTCTCCCGCCGCCCTGCGTTATCTCTGGAGTATCGAGGATTGTCCGATCGGGTTTGACGACGGGGCATTTACCACGGCCGTGGTGGGGTTGGCCGGGAAGGGGGTGGTGGCCATTGAGAACAATGGGAGCACCTTTCTTCTTCATGACCTGGGACTGGGGGCCGTGGAGCTCCTGCCGGATGAGGCGGTGGTCTATCACGCTCTTTTTAACGCCCTGGGTTCCCGGGGGAGCCTCACCCTCGGCTCCAGCGCACACCGGCACAAATTCGATGCGGCCATTGCAGGGTTGCATGCAAACCTGCATGAACGGTTGAAGCGAGGGCGGGGCTACCAGGCGAACAATCGGGCCTTGGTCTGGATCGGCGTGCTGATCTCCCTCCTCGGAGCAGGCCTTCTCAGCATGGACCCTGCCTTGCTCGAAGGCAGGACCGCGACCGACGGGGCGGAGTCTGCCGGGGAAATTGCATCCGGGGTGGATCTCGAGTGGGTTGGAAGAGCCGCGGCCGGGGTGGGGCTGGCGCTTGTCTGGGCGCTGGTGATCTTCCTTCTCCACGGGAGCTTTGTCCTGCTGCGAAGGCGTGACATGGAGCCCGGTCTTGGTCTGGGAGGAATCGGTCTGGTCTTCGGGGGGATGCTCGTGTTTATGACGCTGGAGCTATATGGCGGGGCAGGGTTCCTGAGGGTCGCGGCGTGGATGCTGTGTGGCTACGCGCTGAATGCTCGGGGCATGCACCTTCTGAAGCGTTTCTCGGCCA
>CAWWCX010000611.1:0-2262 GCA_963935445.1 uncultured Roseibacillus sp. | reverse complement strand
CACACTGCATATCGTCGGCAGCGTCAGATGTGTATAAGAGACAGCCCCTTGACGGCCCTGCCCTTCCCCGCCAACATTCAGACATGCCCGAGCCTCCCAGGAAGGATACCCCCATCCGGCTCCAGGGACACCTGCTCATCGCTGATCCCAGCCTGAGCGACGGCATTTTCCATCACTCCGTGATTCTCCTCACCGAGCACAGCACCTCAAGCGGAGCTCATGGGCTGATCCTGAACCACCCGTCCGGCCACAAGGTCGGCGAATTTCTCAAGGAGGAGGAGTTCTCCCCCCTCGCGCGCATCGATGTCCACGTCGGCGGACCGGTCTCCAGCGAGCACCTCACCTTCGCCGCGCTCTGGTGGTCAGAGGAAAAAGGACTGCGGTTCGCAACGCGGATTTCCGCGCACGATGCCGTGAAACACGCCCGGAATCCCGGCACCCTCGTGCGAGCCTTCGTGGGATACTCCGGCTGGTCGGAGGGGCAGCTGGAGGGCGAACTCAGGCATAGCTCCTGGATCACTGCCAAACCAACTCCCGAGCTCCTCGCCCGCAGTCACGACGACACCCTCTGGACCGAGACCCTCCAGAATCTCTCGGCCTACCACCGAATCATCGCCGAATGCCCGGAGAATCCCGGCAACAACTAGGCCGCCCGGGTCTGAGACTCTACAGCTCCTTCACGAGCACCGTCGACTGACGGGCACTCTCTGCCAGCTTCCGCATGCGCTCCCCGGGAACGGATTCAGGCAACCCGGCCTTGTAGCCAAGGTTCTCGAAGAACCTCACCGCACGGGTCGTGAGGGCAAACACGGAAGCGAGCCCGAGTTTCCGTGCCCGGTGCTCCGCTGCCTGCACCAGCGCTTTTCCGTAGCCGAGACCTTCATGTGACTGCTTCACGTAAAGGCAGGCCACCTCCGCAAACCCGTCTGCGTAAAGGTGCAACGCAACACAACCCACTACATTGTCATCTACACAGAGGATCAGGAAGTCTTCAGCCTTTTCCACGATTTCCTCATAATCGCGGGGAACCAGATGGGCGGCCCGCACCGAGCGACCGATCATTGTCAGCAACTCCGGGACGTCGTCCTCCCGAAGAGGACGCACTTCCTGATAGCTGTCGGTATGCACCATCGTCCCCACCCCTTCGTTGGAGAACAGCTCCTCGGCGAGCACGCCCTGGCGGCGTCCATCCAGCACATGCACCCGCGGAACACCCGCCTCACAGGCTGCCGCCGCGGCCTTCAGCAAAGAAGCCCCCTCCACGGACTCCTCCGCTCCCTCATCCGCCGTCAGCTCTGCCAGTTTCGAACATGGCACGGCGTGCAGGGGCCGGCCGCCACGCCGGACGCCCGGCCCGTTGACCAGCCCGATCAGCTTGGCCGCACCGAGAGAAACCGCGAGGAGACTCATCTCCTTCCCAAGAAGGGCGTCCTCGGACCATTCCAGAACCGCCGCCTGCCCCCGGGCCAGGACAGGGGCAACTCCTTCAAACCCCTCGACCCGGGCGAACTTGATCTCGATGTCCGTCGCACGGTCATCCACTGCCATTCCCGCCAGCTTGCTTCCCCGCACGACGATGACCAGATTCACGCCAACCTCTTGAAGGGCCTTCAGGTCAAGGAGGGCCTCCGCGACCGCCGGCTCCGGCAACCCTTCATCAAGGATTACCACGAAGGTATGTCCCCGGAACAGGGGAACATACTGTAAAACACCTCTGACGTCGCCGACCGCCATCCGGGCGTAAGACTCGGGAGGCTGGGCACAAGAATCAAGAGTCTTCCTGCCATCTCGACCCAACCGGTTCATCCACGGCACCTCCGGCCTCACCTTCCCCGGCGGCGATGCGGATCCGCAAGGTTCGATTATCCGTGTGATCTTCCAAGCTCCGGGCGAGACCCTTCGGCCCGTCCCGCAGCGCAACCGGGCCGGAAGCAAACCCCTCTTCGGCGCCTTGGATCGAACTCCGGTCTGGAAGGGATTAGCCCTCCTCCGGGACACCCCCGGCAATCCTGGCCGAGTGTCTCATGAGCGCTCCCCAACCAAGTGCCACCACCAATCCAAGCACTGCGAACCAGTCCCCGAAACGGGCATACAACGTCAAGGGCGCTCCCTCGGGAACATACGCCGTCGCATAGCGCCATCCCCTCGCGAGGTGAGAACCACTCTCATTCTCGACCACCTGCCTCCCGCCCTTTGCACGGTCAAGCACCGTGCCATGGCCTGTCTCTTATACACATCTGACGCTGCCGACGATATGCAGTG
>CAWWCX010000610.1:0-2272 GCA_963935445.1 uncultured Roseibacillus sp. | reverse complement strand
GCCGTAACGCCATACAGGGCGGACAGGAGAGGACACAACAGATTGAAGAATGCAAACGGGGCAAAGAGGAAAGGACTGACTGTGAGTGCTCCCAGCATGGCCGCGCCACAGGTGTTCCAGAAGATGAGGGGCGATGTCATGGTGCCCGCATCCTCCAGGCAACGGGAGAGATTACGCGCATCCAGGCCGGCCTCCCGGTAAGCATCTCCATACATGCGCCCGGGAAGAATGATCGAGAGATACTGATCGGCGGTCAACAAGTTGACCCCGACCGAAGAGGCCAGCGTCGACAACACCAGGCGTTTGGTATTGATCGCAAATCTCAGCACCGCCCTCACGATCGTTCCCAGCATTCCCGTGCATTCGAGCAGACCACCGAAGGAGAGCGCGCAAAGGACCAGTCCAATCGTCCAGTACATGCTCTCCAGTCCACCCCCGGAGAGCAGGGTATCGAGACTCGCTACCCCCGTCTTGAGCTCAAAGCCTTCCTCAAGAATGCCAACCATCGCACTCGGGGCCACCCCCTGTATGGTGACAGCCAGAACCGCCCCCACGGCTCCCCCTGCCAGGATGGCACCCAGCGCGGGCATCCGGAGCAGGAGACAGGCAACAACACTAAAGGGAGCAAGCAGGAGGAGCGGGGTCAGGCGAAAACTCTTCCCGGTGGTTTCAACCAGGAGAGTGATCTGCGCCTCATTCCCCTCACCTCGCGCGCCCAGTCCGAGCAGGGCATAGATCCCGAGCGCCATCACCATGCTTGGAATGGTTGTCCAGAGCATATGCCGGATATGCCCGAAGAGGGGGACTTCCGCGACCCCCGCCGCCAAGTTGGTCGTATCGGAAAGGGGCGAGAGCTTGTCCCCGAAATACGCCCCCGAAACGATCGCCCCCGCCGTCATTGCTTTGGAGATCTCGAGACCTTCCCCAACTCCGATAAGGGCGACCCCGATCGTCGCTGCCGTCGTCCACGAACTCCCGGTCACCACCGAGACCACCGCGCAGATGAGGCAACACGCCACCAGGAAAATCCCGGGACTCAGGAGTTGAAGGCCATACACCACGAGCAGGGGGACCACGCCTCCGGCCAACCAGGAGCCAATCAGAATCCCGATCGCGAGAAGAATCAGGATCGCCGGCAGACCGATCGAGATGCCCCTCACCATTCCTTCCTGCAGGTCCTTCCAGCTGTATCCCAGTCGCAGGCCAAGCAACACCACCACCGCACTGCCAATGACGAGGGGAATATGCGGAGACGCCTCGAGTAACACGATCGCGGCTCCCATGAGGACCAGCATCAGGGCTACTGGCACCAGCGAAAGCGTCAGGGAAGGGATGCGCGGCTGACCATCCATGAACGGGTAACCGGAAAACCCGGCAGCCCGCAGGGCATCAGCAAGGCAGGAAACTGACGAGTAAAAACGGATGCGTCTCTTTCGCGGGGCTGGCGGCGCGCAGGAGCCAACCCTCCCTCGCGCACGCGCTGTGGACGCCTGTCACGACTGCCACGGCACCGAAAGACCTCAACCTCGGGCTCCCCGGTCCAGTCGGCCACGCAGGCCTCTTAGTTAGACATCTCTAAACAATCGCCCCTTGGATCGAGCATTGGAACTGGACAGATGCCAGCCGCGGCCTTACTTCGCCGGGTATGCGCAAGTCCATTGCATTTCTCATCAGCAGCCTGACCGGGATGGCCCTCGCTACCGCTCAGGCCGAGGACAAGCCCGCTACCGCACCTCCAGAGGATGCTCCCGCAACCGCCCCTGCAGGCGAGCCGGCCCCGGGGACCGACGCCGAGGATGCTCCCGCCGCCGAGGATGCGGAGGCCGCCGCCGAACTCGCTGCCCTGCAAGCCGCCGCCCGGAAGGCCGAGCAGGAGGAGAACGTTCGCCTCGCCAGGGCCGCCGCGGCGCGGGAGGCCGCCAAGGGCGAAAAACATGACGCTCTTACCACCAGCAAGGGACGCACCTACAAGAAGGTGACGATCAAGGGCGTGGACGAGGTGGGGGTAAGAATCTTCCATGAGTATGGAACTGCCCGTATCAAGTTCGCGGAGCTTCCCACAGAGTTCCAGAAGCGCTTCGGCTACGACCCCTCCCGCGCGGAAGAATTGCTTCAGCGTGAAAAGGATCTTGAGAGTGCCCGCGAACGCGCAGCCATCGCCGCCCTGCGGGCCAATGCCGGACTTCCTCCCATCGCGGGAACTACCGCACCCCAGGCCACCCGACCCCAGACCTGTCTCTTATACACATCTCCGAGCCCACGAGACCGTACT
>CAWWCX010000609.1:0-2274 GCA_963935445.1 uncultured Roseibacillus sp. | reverse complement strand
GCAGCGTCAGATGTGTATAAGAGACAGTCACCAACCAGGTCGCCGGACTGGCCGTTTCCTTTCTGCAGGGCGGCAGCGGCGATGAGTCCAGCGAACACGATGCCGCCGACAAGACGGTGGCTGCCAAGCGGGCGATGAGCTTCTTTGACAATCACGACCATTTCAGCATGCAGGAGTTTGAGGAGGAGGTCCTGCGCAGGGATCCCGACATGGTCGCCCGCTTCAAGGAGCACAAGGCACGCTTCGAGGAGGCGAGTGGCCAACCGATTGCTGATGACTTCGCGATAACGACCGCCGAACTCAACAAGGTGAAACGAAAGCTCGGCGGCGTCATGAAATTCGACACCGGCGTGGAAGTCCGGCTCCTTCCCGAATTTCAGGAAACTGCCCTCGAGCGCGGGTTCGACGAACAACGGGGCATGGGTTTCGTGAAGATCTTCTTCAACTCCAAGGACAGCTGAGCCAGCCCTCAGTGCTTTTCCCTCCAGGCATGGCGGGCCAGTGCCGCCCGGACCAACTGCCTGGTGAATCCCCCATGCCCGGCCGGGTCATTCATCAGGCAGAGATCCGCACTCCCGGGATCGGTCAGGGGGTAATACACGCCACAGTTTGGATTAATCTCGAGGAAGTAAGGAGTGCCGCGACCATCCACACGGACATCGCAGCGCCCGAAGCCCGCCCCGTCGAGCGCCACGAAAAATCGGCCAGCCTCTTCCCGCAGGCGGGAGGCAAGGCCCCGGTCTGCTACGGGCACGCAGGCCAAGGCATCGTAATCAACCCATTTCAGGTCCGAGTGCTTGAACTCTTCGCCCTCCGGGAAGCGATACTGCATGGGGACATAGCTCACAGGCCGCAATGGGTCATCGGGATTTTCCGCCACGAGCACGGTACACTCGATTCCGGCGATATACTCTTCAATCAGGGCAGCGCCAAAACGCCTGATGATCTTGCTGGCCTGCTGGCTCAATCCCTCCGGTGACTGCACCCGGGAACGCCTGCTCAGTCCCACGCTCGCATAGCTGTTGTGGTGCTTGACGAAAAGAGGGAAGCGCAGGGTTTCCGCCGCCCGGCTCACGTCATCCTCATTCCGGGCGAGCACCGCCGCGGGAGTTGCAATACCCTCCTTCCGACAGGCTTCCTTCATTTCCTGGCGGGTTGGCTCGTAATAGTTCGAGGTCGCCCCGGTAAAGGGAACGCCTAGCCGTTCCAGAGTCTCCACCACCTCGATTCCCGGTTTGTCCTCATCCGCCGCTCCGTCGCAAAGATTAAAAAACAGGTCAAACTCGCCCGCAATTGCCAAGCGGGCTACGACCTCCTCCGAGTTCCTCTTCTCCAGAGGTTCAACATGCCACTTCGCTTCCGGAAGGTACGGCCGTGGATCACAGGGCCAGTCATCGGACGGAAAGGGATCCGCATCGAGGTCCTGTGTGGTTAGAAGGCAGACGCGCACAATGGAAAAACGTTGACCGGGAGTGATTTAACCGGCCTGGCGCGCTCTCACAAGGATACCCTTTTCCTGCATTGGCCACGCCGATAAAAAGATCAGGATTTTCGATCCCTTGGAGGGAGGAATCCGTACTACTTTTGATTCCTAATGAACGCCTCCCCCATCCTCCGGCTTTCCCTCATGTCTCTCACCTCCCTCCTGATCGGGTGCCAGGGCTGGATCATGGACTACGGGAAACCCGCCGCACAGTTCGAGGCACATCATGCCACGGCCGTTGCCCCGGACTTCCTCGGGCGGAAGGTCAGCGTCCGCGGCAGGGTGAGTGCGGTGGACACCTCCAACCCCGATCATTGCATTGTTCAACTGGGACATGGAGTGACTGCCGATTTTGGGAAATCCAGGCGCGCCGCCGAGGCCTGTAAAGTGGGAGAGGTCGTCCATATCTCTGGAATCGTCAAGGCTGCGGGGCCCGCCGGAGTCACCCTTGCCCCGGCCTTTGGCAGGGACCCTGACGCTCCCTTCAATCCCCTGCATCCATAAAGCCAGTTCACCTGCAGTTCGAGCTGACACCGGCACCTGCCCCGTTGGCATCTCCGGTGCTCGGAGTGCTTCAGGGAAACAGCCCTGCTACCTTCTGTCTTCCCGGGCCTCGTCCTCAGGAGGCTCAGGAGCCTGCCGCGTGACGGCGTTCTTCAAATACCTCAGGTGAGAATCTGCACTCGCCCTCTCAAGCAGGATGCTCCCTTTCATGTCCATCACGCGGATCGCCCACCCGCGGTAGGATCTGTCTCTTATACACATCTGACGCTGCCGACGATATGCAGTGT
>CAWWCX010000608.1:0-2277 GCA_963935445.1 uncultured Roseibacillus sp. | reverse complement strand
ACACTGCATATCGTCGGCAGCGTCAGATGTGTATAAGAGACAGGCGCGGGGGCCGATCCGGGACCGGCCTGCTACGGGCGGGGAGGACCGCTTACGATTACGGACGTCAATGTGCTGCTCGGCTGTATGGACCCGGGACGGGCTGGGATCCCGCTCGATATCGAGGCGGCCCGGGAGCGCCTCGCGGGCTTGCAGGCCGCGATGGAGGCGGACGGGGCTGCGCCGGTTGCGGCAGGGGAGCTCCTCGAGGG
This sequence comes from uncultured Roseibacillus sp., assembly GCA_963935445.1. Taxonomy (GTDB): domain Bacteria; phylum Verrucomicrobiota; class Verrucomicrobiia; order Verrucomicrobiales; family Akkermansiaceae; genus Roseibacillus_B. The sequence continues at coordinate 2,026 of CAWWCX010000608.1, read as the reverse complement.
CCTGCGTGAGATCGCGGTCGAGCGCATGGCGGATGCCATCCGCAAGGTGTCCCTGCGGGAAGGTTATGACCCGGCGGGTTACGCCCTGGTGGCCTTTGGCGGGGCGGGGCCCCAGCATGCCTGCGCGGTGGCGGAGAAGCTGGGGATCCGGGAAATTCTCGTGCCCGGGGATGCGGGCCTGCTGAGTGCGTGGGGGCTGCATCGTTCCGGTCGGGAGGAGATCGTGGAGCATCCGGTCCTTGCCCCCCTCGCAACCTTGCGGGAGGGCTGGCCCCGGTTACTGGAGGAGCTCGGAGAGACCGCGCGGTCGGGACTGGGGGACGGGGCGGTGGTCTCGCGCTTCCTCTTTGAGCTGCGCCTGGTGGGCCAGGACTCCGGGCTCGAGGTTGAGGCGGAGTCGGCGGTGAGTTGCGATGCTTTGCTGGCCCAGTTTGTCGCGCGGTATGAATCGTTGTATGGATACAGCATTCCGGAAGGTCGGAAGGTAGAGCTGGTTGTCATCCGGGTGGTGGCGAAGGAGGAGGTTGGGGACCTGCCCCCGGAGGAATTCACGGGCGCGGTTTGCGCGGAGTCCCGCGAGGTGCTGCAGGATGCCTTCCGGACCTGCGTGCTTGAGCCGGGATGGTCGCGGGCGGCCGGGTCGCGGGGAAGTCTGCGGCTCCTGCGGGAGGACAGCACCGGGGTGATCCAGGGCTGGACGCGGGAAGTGGAGGCCGAACTCTTCCGCTGCCGTTATGAAAGCGTGGTTGAGGAAATGGGCGAGCTCCTGCGGAGAACGGCGATCTCGACCAACGTGAAGGAGCGGCTCGATTATTCCTGTGCCCTGCTCGATGCGAAGGGACGGCTCGTCGTGAATGCCCCGCACATTCCGGTGCACCTCGGGGCCCTTGGCGTGTGCGTGCGCAAGGTGAGTGAGGGACGCCGGTGGACGGATGGGGACATGGTGGTGGTGAATCATCCGGCCTTCGGGGGATCTCATCTGCCGGATGTCACGGTGGTCAGTCCGGTCTTTGCGGGGGGAGAGGTCGTCGCCTACGTGGCCAACCGGGCGCATCACGCCGAGATCGGAGGGCTCACCCCGGGCTCCATGCCCGCGGCTGCGCGTTCGCTGGAAGAAGAAGGGGTGGTTCTCGAGCCGACCCTGCTTTTTGAGGGCGGGGAGAGTCGCTTCGGGCTGGTCGAGGAACTTTTCCGGACCGCGCGCCATCCGAGCCGGGCCCCCGGGGACAATCTCGCGGACCTCGCGGCCCAGGCGGCGGCGAACCGGCACGGGGTGCGGGCCGTCGAGGCGCTGGTGGCGGAGTTCTCGCGGGAGGTGGTGTCTCGCAACATGGAGGGCCTCTTTGCGCGAGCCTCCCGGGTGATGCAGGCGAGGCTGGTCGAACAGGAGGGCAGCAGGTGGGAAGAGCAGGACAGGCTGGACGATGGGACCGTGATCCGCGCCAGGGTGCTGTGCGGGCAAGGGCGCCTGAAGGTGGATTTCGAGGGGTCCGGGGCGGTGCATCCGGGCAACCTGAATGCTCCGGAAGCGATCGTGCGCAGCGCGGTCCTCTATGTCCTGCGGGCCTGGGTGGCGGAGGACCTGCCGCTCAATGAAGGGCTGCTGGAGCGGGTGGAGATTTCCGTGCCGCGGGGGGTGCTGCACCCTGTGTTTGCGGACGAGGCTTCCCGCTGCCCGGCGGTGGTGGGAGGAAACGTGGAGACCAGCCAGCGGGTGGTTGATGTCCTGCTCGCCGCCCTCGGGTTGCAGGCGAACAGCCAGGGGACGATGAACAACTTCCTCTTCGGTAACCGGGAGTTCGGTTACTATGAGACGATCGGCGGAGGATCAGGGGCCGGGCCGGGGTGGCACGGCATGAGTGGGACCCACGTCCATATGAGTAATACCGCGATCACCGACCCGGAGATCCTGGAGCGCCGTTACCCGGTCCGCCTGCACGAGTTTTCCCTGCGCACGGGGTCGGGAGGAGTGGGCCAGTGGAGGGGCTGTCTCTTATACACATCTCCGAGCCCACGAGACCGTACT
>CAWWCX010000607.1:0-2282 GCA_963935445.1 uncultured Roseibacillus sp. | reverse complement strand
CTCGGCACGGCCGGCCATATTGACCATGGGAAATCGTCTCTGGTAAGGGCCCTGACCGGGACGGACCCCGATCGGTTGCCGGAGGAACAGCGCCGAGGCGTCACCATCGAGTTGGGGTTCGCGCACCTCTCCTTGGCCGATTCTTCCTCGGATACCGTCTACGAACTGGGCATTGTGGATGTGCCCGGACACTCGGATTTTGTGAACAACATGGTGGCAGGCGTGGGAGGGATGGACGTGGCTCTTTTCGTTGTAGCTGCCGACGACGGCTGGATGCCCCAGTCTGAAGAGCACCTCCATATCCTGAGTTTCCTTGGGATAGAGCGCTGCGTGATCGCCCTGACGAAGTCGGACCTCGCCGAAGACATCGAATTCTCGGTGGAGTTCGTAAAAGACAGCCTGCAGGACAGCCATCTTGCCTCCGCACCGATTATTCCGGTTTCATCGATTACAGGAGAGGGGCTGGATGAACTGCGGGCAGAGCTTTGTCGTCAACTGGCCGATGCCCCCCCCGTTCCCAATTTCGGCAAACCCCTTCTTCCTGTCGATCGTGCCTTTTCGGTGAAAGGCATCGGCACCGTTGTAACCGGGACCCTTTCGGGTGGTTCGGTCCGGGTCGGAGATACCCTGATCTTACAGCCAGATGGTGCGGAAGCTCGGGTCCGGGCCATCCAGAGTCACAGCGAAGGGTTGGAGCAAGCCCACCCCGGCATGCGCACCGCCCTGAACCTTCCGGAATTACAGGTATCCTCCCGGGATCGGTCCGGCGTAAGCCGGGGAATGCTCCTTACGGGCTCAGACTCCGGAATAGCAGCCGATACCGTCAATATAAGGATGAGCCGGTTGAGCCGCGAGATCCCCGGACAGTTGGCCACGAGGCGGGTCCTCCCTTCCGGGCGCAGGGTTCGCGTACATCATGGCTCAGGGTCTGTCGGGGCACGAATTTATTTTATAGACGGAAAAGGTATTGCCCCTGGGCAATCAATGCTCGCGCAGCTACGGCTCGATGAACCACGATTGATGATGATCGGAGACCGGCTCGTCCTGCGTGACTGGTCGGGAGCCGCCACAGTGGGTGGTGGCATTGTTCTGGAAAGCGCGGCCAGTCGGCGCAGGCTGCGCACGGAGGAGCAGCTCCACTTCCTTCAGAACCGCGCCAAAGCGCCGTCGAGCCTTGCGGATCTGCTTCGATCTGCTCTGGAGCGGGATTCCCTCGTGGATTTGGAGCCCTTCAAGTCCCAGCTCCGGCACGCCGACGAGCAAGTGGAGGGTGTTGTAGCGGACCTGATCGGAGATGGAACAGCCTGTCAAATCGGCTCCCGGCTGGGTGCTGCGGACTGGTGGGAGAGCCTCCTTACCCGGGCAGCAAACCTGGTAGGGGCCTTCCATAAGAAAAACGCTGATCTCCCGGGCCTGCCGCTCTCTGATCTGCGACAAGGCCTGCTACCCCGGCTACCCGATCCCGGCCTTTTCGATCTGGTCGTCGAACATCTGCACTCCCGCGGGATCACTCAGAGGGGAACCCTCCTTGCCGAGACCACGTTCACTCCAACCCTTCCTGAGGACATCCGCTCGGCAGCCGAGACCATCGAGACCATCCTTCGGAAGGAGCCTCTGAATCCACCCGGGCGTGGCGATCTCGCTACTGAACCTGCTTCTCAGCGGGCGCTCTCCTTCCTGATCCGCAGTGGCACGGCGATCGAGTTGACTGATAAGGTGGTCGTCCTGACCGAATCCTACGAAGAAGCCTGCCATCGCGTGCTCGCCTTTCTCAGGAAGCAGGGCCGGGGCACCGCCAGCGACCTGCGCCAGCATCTGGAAACCAGTCGTCGCGTGATCATGCCCTTGCTGGAGCGGATGGATGCAGAAGGCATGACCAACCGTCACGGCGATTACCGAACCGCACGTTGAATTCCGGACCCTCGGGGTTGGCGCCGTTCGAGGATGGCTGGTCCGGCGCGGACAGGTAACACCACCGGAACGAACCGCCTGGGCAGGCAAGGCAGGCTTCGGGATCAGGAGGGATGGCTGCCGTCCTCATGGCATCGGTCTAACCTCCACCCCACCGGGACTGTTATATGCCTGGATCGGGCATGCTCCCGTCTCCTAATTGACAGCCTTCGGCTTGATGCGTTTAAAGGTATCGACCCGTGTCCATCGCAGCACTCCCTTCTCCTTATACGTCGCCGAGTAGGTCCACGTCTCCTCTGACACCGTGCTTTCCCAGGTCCAACTCGCACCCGCGGGGAGCTCTTCTTTCCTCACCACCCCATGGAAGGTAT
>CAWWCX010000606.1:0-2291 GCA_963935445.1 uncultured Roseibacillus sp. | reverse complement strand
CAGAGGAGCTTGTGGACTACTATGCCAGCCTCAAGGAGAAGTATCCCATTATCTCGATTGAAGACGGTTGCGATGAGAATGACTGGGATGGCTGGAAGGCGCTGACTGACAAGATCGGCGAGAGCACCCAGCTGGTGGGAGACGACCTCTTCGTTACCAATGTGGAGTTCCTGTCGAAGGGAATCGACCTTGGCGTAGCAAACTCCATCCTCGTCAAGGTGAACCAGATCGGCTCACTGACGGAGACCTTCGACGCAGTGGAGTTGGCGACCGAAAACAGCTACACGTCCGTCATCTCGCACCGCTCGGGGGAGACCGAGGACTCCACCATCGCCCATATTGCGGTGGGAACCAATGCAGGGCAGATCAAGACTGGCTCGATGAGCCGGTCTGACCGGATCGCCAAGTATAACCAGCTCCTCCGTATCGAGGAAGCGCTCGGCGATGATGCGATCTACGGCGGAAAGCTCAAAGTTGGGGCCTAGGAACCTGCAGTTTCGCGCTAGCCGGCAGGACATCGTGCCTGGCTGCTACTTCTCGATGCGGTAGATGCGCTCGCCGCTACGGTAAAGATCCAGGCGGTCCCGGGCAACGAGCTCCAGGTAAGCGGGGTCGTCACGCAGGGCATTGAGTTCGCGGGTCTTCTGTCCCTTGTAAGCCCGAACGTGTTTCTCCTCGGCATTGGCGCGGGCCAGTTCCGCGTTGAGGGCGCGGAGCTTGCGCACCTGAGGCACGGAGAGGACGGCCATCGCCACACAGGCGGTGAGAAGGAGAACGAAAAAGGCCGCACGGTTGACGATCCGTATCCCGGTAGTTCGGGCGCGGATATGCTGTCCGACCGGATGCCGACGACTCTCTTTGGTGGAAGGGGAATTCCGCGCCATCGTCAAACAGGTTAGCAAGATTCATTCGTATTTCCAAAATAATTGTGAGCAGCGGTGGATAACGCTGGAAATGCCCGGCGGCCCGGCCTACTGCTCGCCGGTGCCCGAAGAGCCACTGATCATCGCGCAGGACGTTCACCGTACCTACAAGCTGGGGAATAAGCGGGTCGAAGTATTGCGCGGAATTGACCTGGAAATCATGCAGGGGGAGCGGGTCTTCCTGTGTGGGGCCAGTGGAGCGGGCAAGACCACGCTGCTCTACACCCTCGCGGGCCTGGAGCGGCCTCATCGGGGGCGGGTATGCATCGCGGGAGAGGATCTGTATCGCCTGTCACTCCGGGAGCAGAGCCAGCTTCGCAACGGGAAAATGGGGTATATCTTCCAGAATTACTATCTGCTTCCGGAGTTAACGGCGCTGGAGAATGTGATGATCCCCGGGTTGATCAGGTCTCACAAGGAGCGCCGCCGGGCAACCGAGTTGCTGGAGGCGGTGGGCCTGGGGGAGCGGATTCATCATCTTCCGGCAGAACTGAGTGGCGGGGAGCAGCAACGGGTTGCGATCGCGCGGGCGCTCGTGAATGATCCAGCCATTGTTTTCGCGGACGAGCCAACGGGCAACCTCGATTCCCGGAACGGCGGAGAGGTGATGAACGTTCTCCTCGAATTCGTGGAGAAGCTGCAGACCACATTGGTGGTAGTCACTCATGACCGAAATCTTGCGAAGTCAGGGGACCGGACGCTGGAGATCCGGGACGGCCTGATCGTTGGAGGGGATGCCACCCCGAGCGGGGAGAGCGAAGGTGAGTATTGATTGCAATCCGTAGCGGAATACCCAAAGTCCGGACCCGAAATCTATGGCGCTTAAAATCTGGCTCGACGGATCCCTCGTAGACGAAGGAGAAGCGAAAGTTTCCGTCTTTGATCATGGCCTGCTCTACGGGGATGGCGTGTTTGAGGGAATACGGTTTTACAGTGGACGGGTCTTCCGCCTGCACGAGCACGTGGAACGCCTTTTTGCGTCTTCCAAGGCGATCATGCTGGAGTTGCCCTGGTCCCGCGAAGAGGTCATTGCTGCCATCCTTGAGACGATTCGCGCCAATGGCCTGGAGGACGGCTATATCCGTCTCCTGGTGACGCGTGGGGTTGGTTCGCTGGGCCTGAGCCCGGATAGTTGCGAGCGCGCCTCCATGATCATCATTGCGGCTGATATCCAGCTGTATCCACAGTCTGATTACGAGGTGGGACTGAAGGTGGTGACCTGCGCCACCCGCCGCCCGACCCACAGCTCGCTCAGTCCCCAGGTAAAGTCGCTGAATTACCTGAACAACGTCAAGGCGAAGGTGGAGGCCGCCCGGGGAGGAGCTGTCTCTTATACACATCTGACGCTGCCGACGATATGCAGTGTGT
>CAWWCX010000605.1:0-2306 GCA_963935445.1 uncultured Roseibacillus sp. | reverse complement strand
GATCTAGTACGGTCTCGTGGGCTCGGAGATGTGTATAAGAGACAGCTTGACGGAGTTCTCACCTTGGACAATAGCCTTTCCCAACACCATGACGTCCGAGGAATCCGGTGAGCGCCAGCTCCAACGCGAAATGGAATCCACCAAGCGCGCGGATCGCTTTTATGATCGTCAGATGCGGGACTCGCTGAATGAGAGGATGATCGCCCTCGTCCAGCAGCAGGAGATGTTCTTCATGGCCACTGCGGACGCAGCGGGCAACTGTGACTGTTCCCCAAGGTTCGGGAAACCCGGGTTTGTTCACGTCATCAATTCCACGACCCTGGCCTACCCGGAATACCGGGGAAACGGGGTGTTCGCCAGCCTTGGAAATATCATGGAGAACCCGCACATCGGGCTGGTGTTTGTCGACTTCTTCAACTCCACCGTGGGACTGCATGTCAACGGCAAGGCCCATAGCTGGCGGCCCGGGGCCCTGCCGCAGGCAATTGCAGCTCCTCTGAAGGAACTCGAATCGGAAGACCCCCGACTCATCGAGAGGTGGGTCGTCGTCACGGTGGAGGAAGCCTATATTCACTGCTCCAAGCACGTTCCCCGCCTCGAGAAACTCCGGAAACCCATTGCATGGGGCACGGACGACCCGGTCGCCAAGTCCAACGACTACTTTGCAGGGGGTGGCGAGACCCGGTGAGCAGCAAAGGGCAGGAGTTTCCGTTTACAGGCTGCAGGAAAAATCGATTTCTGCGAGATCAGCTCCGGGGTTCAGGCTTATCTCATCATCCCTGAGGATGGCATCAATACCCTTGACCTGCCCGGCCTCGGCAAGACCCGGGGATGCGGGGCTGTGCGGGAGAAAAGCGGCCTCATCAGCGCAGTGCTCGCCTGACCCGGACGAAGACCGGGAATAACCGCGTCACACAGCCCTACTTCGCATCCCGGTAACAATCGAGACGCGCGCCCATCCGGACATAGAGGCTGTCATTGGCAACCGCAGGAGTGGCATCGACCCAGGTCACCTCCTCACCAGGCTGCAGATCGGACCTTGCCAATACCCTGCCTTCCTCTCCCACCGCAATCGCATAGGCTTCCCCGTCTCGCGAGAGGCAGTAGAGCGTTCCTCCAATCAGAAGAGGAGAAGCATAAAAGTTGGCCGGGAACTTTTTTTCCCACCGTGGCTTTCCCGTCATCGGGTCCACTGCCTGCAGGATTCCCCGGTCCGCCATCACATACAGGGTCTTTCCATCCGAAACCGGAGTTGGCACGTAAGGCGCAAAACTCTCGAGGCGCCAGACCACCCCCGCCGCTCCGTCCTTCCCGTCAGCAGGCCGAACCGCCATGAAGATGTTATTCCCTCCCTCCCTCTTGCACCCAACGGTGACGAGGGAATCCTCCTTTCCGCTCCCTTCCAGGATGTCCACCGGCGAGACGATACACCGCTCGTCAAAAAGCCCGGGCAACGACCACAGCTCCTTTCCGTCCTTCACATCCAATCCGCGTACTCCGATGCTCGTGCTGCTCACCACCACCTCATACTGCGGGCCAGTCACGCCCTTCCTCTTGCGGATCAACGGAGTCATGTATGTCGTCTTGGGGCTGGTCTCGGGGTAGCTCCTTTTCCAGGCGGCCTTGCCGGTATCCGCATCCAGTGCAACGACAAATCCCCCGCGCTGGTGCAGGTGCGCGAGGAAGACACGCCCATCGTGGATGACGGGCACGATGTTCAACCCGTGGGCCCCCTTGAACTCTCCGATGTCGTAGCTCCACCGCTCCTCGCCTTCATGGGTAAGGGCCGAAAGCACCGCCACCTTGCGGCCGGAATCATACCAACTGAAGACAACCAGGTCCTGCGTCACCGCCGGCGTGGCGGCGGCGGTATTGTTCATCTTGTGCGTCCGGTAGGCTCCCACATTGACACTCTTACTCCAGAGAGACCTGCCGTCCCGCACATGGAAGCAGTGCAACTGGACCAGGCCTCGCGCACGATTCTCGGACGTGACAAAGACCTTCTCACCCCAGACTACGGGCGAACTGCTCCCCGGCCCCGACAGGGGCACGGACCACACGCGGTTCGTCTCATTCAGACTTACGGGCACGGCCTGGTCAGCCGCCACTCCCGCTCCATCCGGTCCCCGGAACCGAGGCCAGTTTGCCTTGTTCGCGGAGGCACTCTCTAGAAAAAAAAGGGCCGCCCAGGCCAGGGATACTATTGTTCTCATTGTTCGACGGAGCAGGAGCTTTGGAGACGAGGACAGGCCTCCACGCTCCCTCATCCATGGCCCCGGGTCAATCGCCACCGTCACTCAAGGCAC
>CAWWCX010000604.1:0-2307 GCA_963935445.1 uncultured Roseibacillus sp. | reverse complement strand
CCTGAGCCAGGGCCCCCGGCCGCCCGGATTTCCTGCAACATGGGGGACTCGCACACCAGACTATGAGATGGACCCCTCCCTGATTGGCCCAGTCTATTCACGGGAGGAAGTCACGGACTCCCTGCGTTCCCTCCCCTCCATCTCGGTGGTCATGAATGTTGATGACCTCTTCGATGGGAACAACGGCTTCTACGCCAATTCAGACCAACGGGGCGATCAATGGGAAAGGGCCTGCTCCTACGAGTTCTTTGATTTTCCCAACGGGGCCCAGATCCAGCTCAACGGCGGTATCCGCGCCGTCGGCCGTGCCAGCCGCAGCGCCAACCGGGGAAAGCATAATCTCCGGGCCGTCTTCCGCTCCGAATACGGCCCGACCAAGCTGCGCTTCCCACTCTTCCCCGACACGGAGGTCACCGAGTTCAATTCCCTGATCCTGCGCGGAGGAAATGGCGATTCCTGGCTGAATCCGGGAGTTGTGGAACGGGCCCAGTACATCCGCGACCAGTGGCACCGCGACGCCCAGCGGGAAACCGGCCAGCCCTTCCAGCACCAGATCTATGCCCACCTCTACCTGAACGGACTCTACTGGGGCATGTACCACATCTTCGAGCGCTTCGAAGACGACATGCTGGCCGCACATTATGGCGGACGGGAAGAAGACTGGGATGCCATCAAGGATGCTGGCAGCATCAGTGTGCTTGAGGTCGTGAACGGGGACCTCGGAGCGTGGAATCGCACTCTTGCGATCACAAGACGCAACATGAGTGATCCCCGCAGCTACGCCAACGCCCTGACCTTCATCAACCCTGATACCTGGATCGACTACTTCCTTACGAATTTCTACTCTGGCAACACGGACTGGGACCAGTCCAACTGGAGGGCCGGACGCCGACGCGATATCCGCGACGCAAAGTGGATGCTGTTCGCCTGGGACTCTGAGCGCACCGACCTCAATGCCACTCAGGGAACCAACTCCGCATCCAACAACTCCACGGGGAAGAACGTCGCAAACTTTCCCTCCAGCGTGCACCACCGCCTCGCGGCAAATGAAGAGTATCGCCTCAGGTTCGCCGACCGCGTGCGCCTCCACTGCTTCAATGGTGGGACCTTTACCCCGGAGGGCGCCGAACGTCTCTGGACCGCCCGTGCTGACGAGATTTACGAACCGTTGATCGCGGAAGCCGCCCGCTGGGGCGACCGCCACCGCACTCCCGCCGCCCGCCGCGAAACGCACTGGGCGGACATGCTCGAACGCATGCGGACCGAGTTTTTCCCGAGGCGCACGGACATTCTACTGAGCCAGTTACGCAGCCGTGGTCTCTACCCGATGGTCGACCCTGCCGATTTCATTCCCCACGGCGGGCCCTTCACGACAACCACCCCAATTACTCTGAACGCTCCCGGCGGGGGGGACATCTACTATACCACGGACGGGAGCGACCCGCGGCGACCCACCACTGCCGGAGCGACGAACGTTCTCCTGCCCGAGGGGTCTCCCGCCCGCGCGTTCCTGCCACGGGATGATTCCCTCGGCCTCGACTGGACCGGGGCTGAATATGACGACAGCAACTGGCTGAGCGGTGCCAGCGGGATTGGATTCGAGCTTGATAGCGGATTTGAAGGCCTGTTCGGGATTGATCTCCGCAACATGTACGAAACAGCCGGCACCGCATATGCCCGCTGGAAGTTCGAGATTGCGGACCAAGCCGAATTGAACGCAATCACCTCGTTGATCCTCAGGGCCCGCTACGACGACGGCTTCGTCGCCTACCTGAACGGGACGAGAGCCACCTCGGCAAATGCTCCCGCTGCACCCTCCTGGAATTCTCCCGCCTCCGCCGCCCATCCAGACGGCGCCGCCCGCGAGCTCAACGAATTCGATCTCTCCGCGGTGGCCGACCACCTCCGCCTCGGCACCAATGTCCTGGCCGTACACTGCTTCAATCGGGAACCGGGAAGCAATGACCTCCTCTTCGTCCCGGAGCTGGTTGCCGCCACGGGAACCATCACCTCCGGCATCTCCCCGGCCGCCCAGCTCTACCAGGGACTACCCCTCTCCCTGGATACGAGCACGCGAGTCCGGGCACGGGTCCTCGAAAACGGCACCTGGTCCGCACTCACCAGCGCCCTGTTCACCCTGGGCACGCCAGCAGCGCCCGGTGACCTCGCCATCACCGAAATCAACTACCATCCCGTGGCAGACGCTCCCACCGAATTTATCGAGCTGATGAATGTCTCGGATGAACTGCTCGACCTGACCGGAGTGGCCTTCTCCAACGGAATCGATTTTACCTTTCCCGAGGCCAC
>CAWWCX010000603.1:0-2309 GCA_963935445.1 uncultured Roseibacillus sp. | reverse complement strand
CACACTGCATATCGTCGGCAGCGTCAGATGTGTATAAGAGACAGCCTCTCTTCATGCCAGCGCACCTCGGATGACATGGCCGTGGACGTCGGTGAGGCGGAAGTGGCGGCCCTGGTATTTGTAGGTAAGGCGCTCGTGATCGATGCCGAGGAGATGGAGAATGGTGGCATGGAAGTCGTGAATGTGAACGCCGTCCTGGGCGACGTTGTAGCTGTATTCATCGGTTTCTCCATAGCTGGAGCCGGGGTTGACTCCGCCGCCGGCCATCCAGGTGGTGAAGCAACGGCCATGGTGATCGCGGCCAAAGTTGTTCGAGCTGAGGGATCCCTGACAGTAGCTGGTGCGGCCGAACTCGCCGCCCCAGATGACAAGGGTGTCATCGAGCATGCCACGATTCTTGAGATCGGTGACGAGAGCGGCGGAGGCGCGGTCGGTTTCCTGGCACTGTTTCCTGATGCCGCCGGGAAGTCCGCCGTGCTGGTCCCATCCCTGATGGTAGAGCTGGATGAAGCGGACGTCGCGTTCGGCGAGGCGGCGGGCGAGGAGGCAGTTGGCGGCGAAGGTGCCGGGCTTTTTGGCGTCGTCGCCGTAGAGTTTGAAGGTGCTTTCGGGTTCGTCAGAGAGATCGGTGACGTCGGGGATGGACTTCTGCATGTTGAAGGCCATCTCGTATTGGGCGATGCGGGTTTCGAGGGCGGGGTCGCCGGTTTCTTCGAGTTGGAGTTCGTGGAGGGCGCGCAGGTGGTCGAGGACTTTGCGGCGGTTGGCGCGATCGATTCCTTTGGGGCTGTTCAGATAGAGGACCGCATCCTTATCGGCGCGGAAGCGGACGCCGTCGTGCTTTCCGGGAAGAAAACCGCTTCCCCAGAGACGGGAGACGAGTGGCTGACCGCCTTTGCCTTTGGTCACCATGACGACGAAGGAGGGAAGGTCCTTGTTGAGGGTGCCGAGCCCGTAGTCGAGCCACGCGCCCATGCTGGGACGGCCCGGGAATTGGGAGCCGGTCTGCATGAAGGTGACCCCGGGGCCATGGTTGATGGCCTCGGTGTTCATCGATTTGATCATGCAGAGGTCGTCGGCAATTTTGGAGGTGTGGGGAAGGAGGTCGCTGTTCATCCAGCGCCCGGAGCGTCCGTGCTGTTCGAACTTGAAGGGTGAGCCGACAAGCGGGAGGCTGGCCTGGTTGCCCGACATGGCTGTGAGGCGTTGTCCCTTCCGGATCGAGTCGGGGAGTTCCTTGCCACGATCTTCGACGAGCTTGGGTTTCCAGTCGTAGAGGTCGATCTGGGACGGGCCGCCGGCCTGAAAGAGGTAGATGACACGTTTGGCCTTGGCGGGCGGATGGCCGGAGCCCTGCGGGGTGGCTTCGGCGGCAAGGAGGTCGGCCAGGGCGATGGAGCCGAGGCCCATGCCGAAGGTTTGCAGGGCCTGCCGGCGACTGAGGCCCAGTGGGGATTCGAATCCCGTGCAGAGTGGAAAAGTGCTTTTCATCGTTTGGAAACAGCTTCGTCGAGATTCATGATGGCGTTGATCAGGATGGTGGCCGCGGCCACCCGGGGTGTGGGAAGGTCTTTTGGTTCGGGAGAAGCGCCGGTGCCAAGGAAACCTTTCGCTTCGCTGGGATTGGCCTGATAGTGGGCAAGCTGTTCGTCGTAGAGGGCGCGAAGGATCCGGAACTCGGTGGGCCTGGCGGCACGGCTGGTGAACGAGCGGTAGGCTTCGGTGATCAAGGAATCCGGGTTGTCCTTGTGTTTGCGGAGCAGGTTTGCAGCCATGACGCGGGAGGCCTCCATGAACTGGGGACCGTTGAGGAGGACGAAAGCCTGCAGCGGTGACGGGGTGACTTCGCGGCGAACGCGGCAGACGTCGCGCTTGGACGCGTTGAGGGTCATCATGACGGGGGCGGGGCCGGTGCGTTTCCACCAGGTGTAGACGCTGCGGCGATAGAGGTCATCGCCCTTGCCGGGGTTGGAGGGTTTGAAAGAGACAGCGACTTCGTAGGGTTTGACGGAGGGGCCCCCGACCCTGCCGACGAGAAGGTTGCTGAGGGCGAGGGCGTTGTCGCGGATCATCTCGGCGGAGAGGCGGTCGGCGGTTCCGCGCGCAAGGTAGATGTTTTCGGGATCGATCTCCCGGCTCTTCTTATCGGCAACCGAGCCTTGGCGGTAGGTTGAAGAGAGGACGATGCGGCGGGTGAGGTGGTGGAGGTCCCAGCCGTGGGTGATGAAGTCGCGGGCGAGCCAGTCCAGCAACTCCGGGTGGGAGGCTGTCTCTTATACACATCTGACGCTGCCGACGATATGCAGTGT
>CAWWCX010000602.1:0-2314 GCA_963935445.1 uncultured Roseibacillus sp. | reverse complement strand
GCCTCCAACCGGCCCCGCCGCGCCACCGGAACCTCCGAGAAGGTCGCGGCCATGCTGGAGAATGTGGAGGACCGCAAGGGAACCTTCGACCTCTATTCCTCCGATGCGGCCGGAGATCCGGGATTCGACCTCATTGTCGAACGCCAGCTGAGCATGCTGTATTCCCTTCGCGAAAGCGCTCTTTCCAACCCCGACTTCATGATCAAGCTCGGGGGCTCCCCCCAGACCGAGGCCGCCGTGGACAAGGGGCTGGCCTATCTCGCGAAAACGCAGGAGCCCGATGGCCGCTGGGATATCGGCAAGTCTGGCGGACAGGGGGGACACGATCAGGCGGCGACGGCCTTCGCACTCCTCGCCTTCTACGGCCGAGGCGAGGTGCATGACGAGGAGTGCACCTACCAGGACACCGTCAAGCGGGGGATCGAGTGGCTGGTGGGCCAGCAGGACACTGGCACCGGAGACCTCCGTGGAACCAACCCGCGCAACAACGCGATGTATGACCACGGCATTGCGGCCCTTGCTGTCGTGGAAGCCTACGGCGTGACCAAGGATACCACCCTGCGCCCCAAGGCCCAGGCCGCGATCGAATTCATCGTGGACACCCAGCACGAGGGCGGCGGCTGGCGCTATCAGCCCAACCAGAAGGGCGACCTCTCGGTCACTGGCTGGTACATCATGGCACTTGCCAGCGCCCGCATGTCCGGCATTGAGGTCCCTGACAAGACCATGGAAGGAGCGGAAAAGTTCCTCGCCAGCGTCAGCCACGGCAAGAACAAGGGGTCCTATGGATACACCGGCCCGGGTGGGGGAACCGCCGCAATGAACGCGGCCGGATTCTTCTGCTCCCAGCTGCTGGGACATTCCTCCAACACCGCCAAGGCCTACGAGTCCTCCGCCGTCGTGGATCGGCAGGGCTTCAACCTCAATGACATCTACTACGCCTACTACGGCAGTGTGGCCTCCTACCAGCATCAGGGTCCGGCTTGGAAAAAATGGATGGCAACGATGCACCCCGCCTTTGTGAAAGCGCAGAATTCCGACGGCTCCTGGAATACCGGAGGCGGTCACGGGGGCGCGATGGGCAAGGTCATCTGCACCGCCTTGGTCACCCTCTGCCTTGAGGCCCACTACCGTTACACGCCCCTTTACGGCCTCGGCTGGGAACCCGATCCCAAGGGCCCCACCGGCAAGAGCAAGAACCTGGATGAACTGGCGGACACGCCGCTCTTCCGCCATGCCAAGTTTCTCGAGGAATTCAGCTCGCCGGCCAACGACACCGGGCCGGTCATCACCGATCACGGAGACTTCATCTATTTCACCTCCGAGCGGGCAGGCGGACAGGGTGGACAGGACATCTGGCGTTCCCGCGTCACGGAACAGGTCGCTCCCCGGAACCTCGGTCCTGAAATCAACGGCGACGGCAACGAATCCAACCCCGCCGTCCGTAATGCAGGATTCCACCTCCTCTTCAATTCCGACCGCGCTGACAATAAAAACGCCCTCTTCAGCGCACGCAGCAAGCGCGTGGTCCGACGCTTGGACCCCACCAAGATGCCCGATCTGAACTGGATCATGGGCAACCTCCCTTGGATCCTCGTTCTTCTGGCCTCGCTGGTCGGTTTTTTCTGGCTCACCAGGCGGGCCCTGGTTGCCGGCAGGTCCGACCGCACCACGCCTGCCCTGTCCGAACAGGCTCCCCCCGGCCCCGCCTCCTGAACAAAGCAATGGGAAAGGACCATGTCCGACCAAGAATCACCATCCGAAGCAGCACCAGCAAGCCCCGCTCCATCCGGGGCACGCTGGCTTTTGCCGCTCGCGGCGCTCGCGGTCTTACTCGGGACCGGCTGGGTGATCTACGCAAAGCTGAGCAACGAGATCTGGTCCTACTTCATTGATGACGACGGAACCCGCGTGGAGGCCGAGGAGGGCAAGGAGCGCTACGTGCTCTGGCAGGACCCGCGGCAAAACCTCTTCGCTGAGGAGCCTCCCGCAGATGGGGAACCCGACCCCGTCAACCAGCCCTCCGGCCGCCTGGAGGCCGCCTTCTCCCCGAACGGGACTTCGATGATCCTCGTCCGCACCGAGCCTGAAGGGGGACAAACGGACCTTTACCAGTCCGATTGGAACGGACGTGTCTGGACCCGGCCGACTCCCCTCACCGCTCTGAATACCGAGTCCAACGAGCAGGGACCGGCAATCTCGCAGGACGGGCGCTACCTCTACTTCACCTCGGACCGTGAGGGCGGCCAAGGGGGCCACGACATCTATGCTGTCTCTTATACACATCTCCGAGCCCACGAGACCGTACTAGATC
>CAWWCX010000601.1:0-2323 GCA_963935445.1 uncultured Roseibacillus sp. | reverse complement strand
CGCATGTAGACGACCCCGTGCAACACGATCAGGTCCCGCCCTTCCACAATCTCGACTCCCATTTCACGAGCGAGGAAGGTATGTTCGAAGTAAGCGCTGTTGTAGACCCCCGGAGTCAGCAAAACGCAGACCGGATCGCTCTTCCCGCCCGGAGCCACGCGCCGCAGGGTCTCCCGAAGAAGGCGAGGATAGTGACTCACGGGACGGACGTTCATTTCTTGATAAACTTCCGGGAAGGACCGCTTCATCACTTCCCGGTTCTCCAACACATAGGATACGCCCGAGGGACACCGGAGGTTGTCTTCCAGGACGACATAACGCCCATCCTGATCCCGAATCAGGTCCGATCCGCAGATGTGCACGTAGACATCGCCGGGAACGTCGAAGCCCTTTAATTCCGGCCTGTAGTGAGATGCCGATTCCACGAAATAAGACGGCACCACTCCGTCTCCCACAATCTGTGCCTCATGGTAGATATCATGCAGAAAGAGATTCAGGGCAGTGATACGCTGTACCAGCCCTCTCTCGATGCGGTCCCATTCCCCTGCCGGAATGATTCTCGGGAATGGGTCAAAAGGAAAAATGCGCTCCGTCCCCTGATCGTCGCTGTAGACCGTGAACGTTACGCCGTGTTCCACGAAGGCACGGTCAATTGCTGCCTGTTTTCTCCGTAAGTCCTCGTCCGAGTAGGAACCAAAACGCCGCTGGACACTCCCATAGTGCTCCCGGACGGCGGACCCTTCGCTCGCCCGGAACATCTCATCAAAGAACTCTGTCGTTTTATAATCTTTGAATATCACCTGATCAGGCCTCTCCCTCCCCTGGGGAAGCACGGCCTGTGCCACCACCCCCAGCGTCCCACCTTGCAGGACCCAATGCCACCCTGCCCCGGGCATTTCCAGCCCGGCGGGTGAGGACACGCCCTGAATCAACCCGTGCCCGGGCGAGGTGGATTTTTTATCGGTTCGCCCTTATCCACGACCCGTGGCCTGCGGGGTCATGCATCTATTGGAATGAAATCCATGGCGTGACCGCCCTCAAGCTTGGGGATGATCTTGCGAACCAGTTTCTTGTGCTCGGGGTGTTGATCATAAGCCATGAGGTCTTCTTTCCTCGCGAAGATGGAAATCTGCCCGTACTGAAACCCCCTGTGCCAATGCGCCTCGTTTTTTCCGACCAGCAATTCCTTGAGAACCGGAATCTTGTCCTTGAGGCCGGCAAGCTCATTCATCAACCCGGCTATCTCGTCATCAGGCACCCCGGCCTTGAACTTGAAATTGAAGGCATGAACAAAATGCCCCTTGTAACTGGCTTCGCCAATCTGCGTGTTCAGCTTCCCTAGCGGAAAAAAATCCATTCCATTTCCAATCTCCAGTTTTGGAAGAATCTTTCTTACAAGCTTCTCATGCTCCGGATGTTTTTCATAGTGCATCAGGTCCTCTTTTTTCTCGAAAACAGCTATCTCACCATACTGAAACCCATGTGTTCTTCTGGCGATATTCCTGCCAATGAAGAACTCCTTGAGCACAGGGATCTTCTCTTTCAAGGCGGCCAATTCCTTCATCAAGGATGCGATTTCCTCATCTGGAACGCCGCTTTTGAATTTAAAGTTAAACCCATGAATAAAAGGTTTTTTTATTACCTCCTCACCTTGGGCCACACCATTAAGCGCTAATGTTGCCAAGCTGCCTGTCTTGATAAAGGTTCTCCTCGATTTCATCCTCGGAAAAAACCTATCCCGTAGTTCTTTGTCCGAGAAGCCCCGAAGTTCAGGATGTTTTCCCGGGGCTTCGCCGCTACACTTCAGCCGGGCATTCCAAACTCAGAGCCCAACTCCACTTCCGCGGTCTGCAATTAAGCCAGCACGGCACCTGAGGCCACCAAGCGCCACAGGCGCTCCTCCTTCGTGATCGCGTCCAGACCGTTCCACTCTGCCTGTCAGGAAACCGCTGGACCGGTCCTTCCCGCTGGGACCAGGAACAAACCCCACGCCAAGAGCATCCTCGTGCGAGGCGCTTGGGGGTGCCTGCGAGGTCCGGCCTCCCGCACCGCTCTTCCCGAACCGTCTACTGTTTTCCCGCCAGAATCCTCCCTAGCTGCACCACTACTCCGGGCGAGGGCACATCCCTCTTCCCGGTCACCAACAACACGAAATTGTCCGCAAGGATCTCCTCCGGGTGGATGAGGTAGGTCGTGTTCTGGCCCACCTGCTCGAAAAATCCTGTCACCTCCCCTGCGTCCACGAGCTTCGCCTTCCCCCCTTCGCGGACAACCTCCACCCCTGTCTCTTATACACATCTGACGCTGCCGACGATATGCAGTG
>CAWWCX010000600.1:0-2323 GCA_963935445.1 uncultured Roseibacillus sp. | reverse complement strand
AATGACCGCTTCTACAAAACCCTGGCCTTCGGAACCGGGGGTTTACGGGGTCGGACGATCGGCAGGGTGGTAACCAAGGCGGAGGAGGGAGCGGGAGGAGCAAGAGGCCGGCCGGAATTTCCCTGTTATGGGACCGCGGCGATGAATTTCTACAATGTGAGCAGGGCCATCCGGGGCTTCATCGCTTACGTGAAGAAGGACCTTGCCAACACGGGGAAGGAGCACAGGCCCGTCTTCGTCATTGCGCAGGATACGCGGCAGTTCTCGGACGATTTTGCACGCTACTGCGGGCGGGTATGCGCTGATTTGGGTTGTGAGGCCTACCTGTTCGACGGACCACGCGCCACGCCGGAATTGTCGTTCGCCCTGCGGGATCTGCGGGCTGATGCAGGGGTCGTCCTGACTGCAAGTCACAACCCGGCCCATGATAACGGGTTCAAGGCCTATTTTAACGATGGCGGGCAGATCGTGGAACCCCACGCGAGTGGGATCATAGCGGAAGTGAATGCCCTGTCCGGAGACAGCTATCGTCCTCTTCCGACTGACCAGCAGGGATCGGTACATGTTCTTGGGGCAGAGATGGACCGCAAATACATGGAGAAGTTACGGACCGTGCTCCTGCGACCCGATCTCCTGCAGGGACGATCCGCGCGGGTCGTCTACACCAATTTGCATGGAACCGGCGGCTGGATCGCGGTTCCCATGCTGCGCGAACTGGGTTTTGAGGTGATTACAGTGGAGGCGCAGGATGAGCAGGACGGACGCTTTCCTACCGTTGACTCCCCGAATCCGGAAAATGCCTCGGCCCTGAAGATGGCGATCGACCTGGCCCGGAGTACCGGGGCGGAGGCGGCGATTGGAACGGATCCTGACTGTGACCGGATGGGAGTGGCAGTGCGGAATGCAGAGGGCGAGATGCAACTGTTGAGCGGGAACGAGATTGGAACTCTGATGGCCTGGTATCGCATCAAGACCCTGTTTGAGCAGGGAGTCATCACGGAGTCGAACAGAGGCCGGGCTACCCTGGTGAAGACCTTCGTTACAACCGAGTTCCAGGCTGCGATCGCCCGGCGTTTCGGGATTGGTGTGGTGAACACCCTTACCGGCTTCAAATATATCGGAGAGAAACTGCGTAAGTACGAGGAAGCCGTCCCGACCTCCAAGAGGGCAGACTACCGTTCGCTCGGGGAGTCGGAGACGCGGGCATTACGGCTGGAATACTCCCGCTTCTTCGTCTTTGGAGGCGAGGAGAGTTACGGATATCTGGGCGGGGACTTCGTGAGGGACAAGGACGGGAACGGTTCGGTGGTGATGTTTGCCGAACTGGCCGCCTTTGCGGGAAGCGAGGGGAAAAAGATCACCGATCTGCTCGATGAACTTTATTTCGAGTTCGGGGTCCATGATGAGCTGAATACCAGTATTGTCCTGGAAGGCGCGGAAGGAGCGGCCAGGATAGCAGAGCTCTCGCGGTCCTATTCAGACCGTCCTCCCACCGAGATAGACGGTGTGGCGGTTGGGAAGGTCCGGGACTTCAGCAGGGAGGACATCTATGACGAAGAGGGTGACCTGATCCCAAAGGCGGGCATGCTGATCGTGGATCTGGAAGATGGCCGGCGCTTTGCCGTGCGGCCGAGCGGGACGGAACCCAAGATCAAGTATTACCTCTTCGGCAAGGGGGCGCCAGCGGCTCCGGACCTCACCGCCAGCAAGCGAGAAGTCCGGGAGGGGTTGGAAGCGCTATGGCACTCGCTGAGCGAGGATGCTCACCGGCGGATGGAACAGGGGCGGTGAGTGGGAGAGCCGTCCCCGAGGGAGCTAGCCCCGGCGCCAGGTGGCGGCATGGCCGCGGGTGTCCAGGTGGATGAAGGTTGGGTAGAGTCCAATGCCCCCGCGGAAGAAACCTTCCCGGCGGAGCTGGAGGGCCATGCTGAAAGCCTTCCGGGGCGAGCAGAAGTAAATGAGGTCGAGGGCCTGATTCCGCGTATGATAGGACCGGGCGACGGCCCCGGGGATGATGGCGTTGTAACGCGGAGCGCGGTAACCGGAAGTGATCCGGCAGAGGGGAACTCCAAGGCGCTCGCGGATTTCATCGGCGGTCCTGAGGGTCGGAATGAGTTTTTCCCAGAGATGCGGTGGAGGGAGAGAGTTTTCCACGTTCCCAATTATCCCGCGATGCGGATCGATGACTTCCTGCGGGGAGAGATGGCGCAGTTCGAGACTCAGGAGAAACTGCATGTAGCATTCCTCGTTCTCGAGAGGACGGAGGAGCGGCGAAGAGGCTGTCTCTTATACACATCTGACGCTGCCGACGATATGCAGTGTG
>CAWWCX010000599.1:0-2327 GCA_963935445.1 uncultured Roseibacillus sp. | reverse complement strand
AGTGCCTGTTCGAACCACCGCAGGATCTGGTCCCGATGGGCAGAGCCATAGGCCTTGAGAAAAGCCTTGGTGGAGGGATCCTGCTCATTTGAGAGTGCTTCGATCCGCTCGGTGCAATAGGCCGCATCCAGCGTGACGTTGGCCTTTGCTGTAATTTCAGCCCGCCAGTGGGTATAGCTTTCGTAAGATGCCTCCATTATTCAGGTCTCTTCGTTGAATCTTCGTGCTCGTGTCAGGTTCGCGGGGTTGTCACGCATTCCGGTGACCCAGCGGATGGCGTCCTCCGGACGGAGCCAGGCGCGGGAACGGGGCAGTTTCTTGAAGAGCCGGTGGCACCGTTCACGATACCCTGCCCGGGTCAATTTTCGCACTTTTTTTTCATGGTCGAGCCACCAGCTGAGAAAGGGTCGGGTAAACGTGTGGAGGATCTCATCAGATTTTCCGGTGAAGTGTTTTTGGAGATACTTCCCGGGCACCGGGGGGGTCGCCTCGTGCCATCGAACGCATCGGTGATACGGACGGATATAGAGCATGCCCCCCTGCTCGCTGAGCCACCCTGCATGGGAGCCATGCAGTTCGATCGCTCCGTTTTCCCATTCCATTCGATAGCAGGAAGTTCCCTGAAGTCCCGTTGAAGGCCGCTTTTGGAAACCCGTGCGCTCAAACAGGTTGCCCTCGGAATGTTCGGCGTCCTTTCCCCAGAAATACATCTGCTGATGCAGGCCCGCAGCGAGGTCCCGATACAAGGCTGTCATTGGAGCGGCTGCCGGCGGAGGCATGGCCGTTTCTATACAAACCGGAGCTTCTAACGCAACTAATTTGCATTAACGAGAGCGATCAACACAGCCAACGTGACTTGACCACAAAACGGGCTTATCGAACTCAAGGAGCACCCTGCCGGGGCGCCGACTGGAATTTGGGGTCCAGCCCCTCCAGGACTTCCTCCGAACTCCCTCTCAACAGTTGGACCGTTGTGCTGCCAGCCTCATGTCGAATAACCCGCTGCAAGGGATGAAAAGGGATCGATTCCCGAAACTGACGGGCCGAAAGCTCATCAGCCCATCGGGTCTCCAGAAGAAGCACCAGCTCATTCCCGGGATATTCCCACAAGGCCCACCGGTCTCCAGACCATTGCCCAGCAATCAGTTTGGATTCGGCAACGGAGTACCACTGCGTGAGTAAGGATATGAGGCCGCCCACTCCCAGCACATTCGTGCTGGTTGGAGGCTTGCTCATGATTGCATCAGCAAAGTCTGCAGGAACTGGATCCAGTGGCCAGAGGGGTCCATCCTGGAACCAACGGGGTCGGAAAAACTCCATCGTCGTTGAGGGAGGTCGCTGGAATGCTGGCTCGGCTCGGTCAAGGGGGCCCGCAGAACCGACGAGAAAATCAACAAAGAACGGGCCGACCTCTCTTGGAAGAGCAAGCCAGTGAAAGAGTTCCCTCGGCACATCCGGCGGGGTCGGGTGCTCCCGCAGGAGTTCCTCTGGAGGGCGGCCGGAGGTCGAAATCCCACGTGAGCGGGCATAGCGGTAGATGATCACGGAATTGAGACCTTGCCGTAGTGCGGCCTCGGCATGTCTGACATCGTCGTTACTGCCGGACGCTCCATCTGCGTCAGGCGGAAACCGTCGAATCGGGGAATGCTGCCTCATCAAGGCATCGGCAATCTCACCGACCAGCCAGAGACGGACATAGGGATGATTCTCCGGAACCGAATCGAGAATATAGATTTCCCTGCCTGACGCACTGGTGGATGCGACGCGCCTTGTAAGCTGAATCTCCAGGATGGTATCGATCCACCCTGCATCGTGAGGAAACAACCCCAGCAGCGCGAGCGCTTCGGCCCTCCCTGCCCCATCATCCTGTGGATACCTCATCTCCAGATCGGCCCTCACGACCTCCCTGAATCGATCAGGGGAAACCGGTCGAATTGAAATCGGCTCAGTCGGTTCCTTATCCAGAATCTCGCCAACCTCACGAACCAGTTCCGCCGTTGTGATGGCGGGAAGAGGTTGGGCGTCCCCTCCCTTTTGGTGGGACTTGGCAGGCCCGTGCCCGGACGCGCGCTTCAAAGCCTCTCCCGCATGCGGCGTAATGACGGCGTTTTCCAGGGAGTACAAGAAGCCCAGCTGTTGGCCGGCGTGGTCACTGTCCTCCCGCGAAATCCGGAACGTTCCACTCACATGGGATGCTTCCTCGATAAAGGGAAAGGACCCGTCGGGATCCTCCCATCCACCCTGGCTGACGAAAACAACCTGGCTTAGGTTTGGAGGCGTGCAAAAGCTGCACCCCACATAGCTGGGGACAATCATGCAGCGCCGCA
>CAWWCX010000598.1:0-2339 GCA_963935445.1 uncultured Roseibacillus sp. | reverse complement strand
CCGCAGGGGCATCCGCAGAGCAAACGGCCCTTGGCGCCCTATTTCGCCGCCTCCAACTCGTGCGCAATACGCTTCCCACTAACCCTCATCTCACGCGGTTGTCCGGGGGCGAACTGTGCAAGACGAAACTCTTCCAGCATCCAGCCAATCTCCCACAGGCGCACGGCCTCGGGACAGGCCATCCACTTCCCCATCCATTCCTGCCAGAGCGGCAGGATGCGTTCCCGCTTCTCCTCATCCCGGATCAGGGGCTGGCTTTCCAGACGCGAAATGCGCTCCTCAATGCCAAAGAAATAGCGCTGGTAACGCCTCATGCGGGCAAATCCAGCCTTCCGGGCGAAGCCCGCCCGCCAAAGCCAGGAAATCTCCTCATCCAGGTCCCTGACCACCGCGGCCCGGTGCTGATCCTCCCGGTTACACTCCATCCAATCGACAATCCGGCGATAACTCTCCACAGCCTCCTCGAGTGCCTCGCAGAGCTCCTTCACACAGGCGAAGAGCTTTCCCCTGCCCGACAGGGAGACGGCCAGGAACTCTTTCTCACCACGAGGCAGAATTCCCATGGCCCCCTCGGAAGCACAACGCAGGAGTTCGTCAACCAACTCTCCACCGTGACTCAGCATGGAGGCGTAGAGCCTCGTGGTCGGATACATGGGGAATTGTTTGCGTACACATTCCACCTGTTCCTCCTGCTCCAGCAGGAACAAGCGCACGCATCCTGCCCGATGACTCTCCATCGCTTCCTCTTCCTCCAGGAAGGCCCGCATGCCAACCGTTGCTCCCTCATCGACCAGAGCTGGAAAAACCAGTCCTCCCCCTGCTCCTTCTTCTCCCTCCACGGTGTCGACCTGCAGCGGAATCTCTCCGAAACTCCACATCTCGCCGCCCGTCATCTCCCATTCCAGATTGGCCGCCTCCTCCCGCCTTTCGCGCAGGAGGCCCGCCAGGCGATCCTTGATCGCCTGCACGTCCTCACCGAGCGCCAACTCCTCACCCGCGTCTCCATAGACCCGCAACCTGGGCCGAAGCTGTGGCGGCAGGCGCCCGGGCTCGAAATGACCGGGCTCAATGACATGCCCCGACCGCTCACTGAGAAACTCTGCGAGAGCGGCGTCCAAGCCGCACTGCGGCTCCCAGTGCTGCCACGAGGCGAGGAAACACTCCACCGCTTCCGCAATGGGAAAGCAGGCCTGCCGCTGCCACTTGGGCAATGAACGCATCAGCAGTTCCACCCGCTCCTTCAACGTCCCCGCGACACCCCAGCTGGGAAGGTAAGCCGGAAAGAGAGCCAGCTCATCGATACCTATCTCAAAGGCGAGACCATCATCGGGCGCTTCCGGGTCGCTCCGATAGGCCACCCGGTAACTCTTGTCCCCATGCGTCACCACATCGGGGAAAAGCGCCAGTTCCTCCGAGACCTCCTCCCACACGACATCACTGAGGCGAATCATGAGGCGCTCCTCATTGCGATCCTGCAACCGCCACCGGTGGAAGGCTCCCGCGGTGGAAATCTCACCCGGGATCCGCTCGAAAAAGAAATCGTAAGCTCCCTCATCCGACCAGAGTCCCCCCACCCGGCCCAGCTTGTGCTCCGCCCGCTCGACTTCCAGCTTCACGGCTTGGAGCTGGTCCTTGTAGTCGCAGCGGGAACGGATTCCCTCTCCCAGGATGGCTTCCCGGATGAAGACTTCGTGCGCAGCCCGGGGGTCCACTCTGCCGAAGTGCACGCGACGCTCCGCGACAAGGGTGAGCCCACCGCAGACCACCGTTTCAATTCCATAGACAGCTCCCTGCTGCTCGTCCCACGACGGAGAATGGAAGCGGCTCCGGCACAATTGAGGAGCCACTTCCTCCACCCATTCCGGAGCAATGGCCGCAACCTTGCGGGCCCACAGGCGGGAAGTCTCCACCAGGTCGAACCCCAGCACCCACGGCGGCCGCTTCCTGCCGAAGAGGCCCGAGCCGGGGAACACCGCAAAACTGCGATTGCCCGTCGCCCGATAATGGCGCTTCTCCTTTTCCCAAACCCCGACCTGGCGCGGCATGCCGGCAAGAATGGACTTGTGAATCTCGTCCGCGTCTCCCCAGTCCCGCCGGTTCGGGGAGAGACCCGCAGGACGTTTTCCATACTGCTCACGAAGGAGACGGCTCAACTCTCTCGCGACCTGGTCCCACTCCATCACCCGGCGCATGTTGAGGAACTTTTCCCGGCAGAACTTCCTGAGCCGGTTCCTCTGCCAGCCTCGTCCCTCTTTCCGGTATTCCCGGAGAGCATGCCAGATATTGAGAAGGGTGAGAAAATCCGAATCCGGTTCGTCGAAAACGGCGTGCACCTCATC
>CAWWCX010000597.1:0-2350 GCA_963935445.1 uncultured Roseibacillus sp. | reverse complement strand
CCCCTGACCCCTGGCGAAGTCGTGATCACTCCACCCACGCCCTCGCCCGTTCCGGTCCCAGACGGCGAGAACCCGCCCCCCGTGGCCGAGACCGGTGATCCCTCCCGGGAAGCATTGCTCACCGAGTTGGCAGAGGCCGAGCGCGAGCGGGATCTTCTCAAGGCCGAGGCCGAGCAAGGTCTGATCTCCAAGGAAATGATCGAATCAGCGAAGAAGCACAAGGCGCGCGCCTCCACCGTGAAGGCAGCATGGCTCCAGGCCAAGGTAGTCAAGTGGGTGGATAAGCAGCCCGACCAACCGGCGGGCGGATTCGCAATCATCGAACTCCACAAGCAGCTTGAGCCCGGAACCGTACTGGCCATTCGGCGGCAGACCGGCATCTATGGCCAGCTTCAGGTCGACTTTATCTATCCCGAGAAGAACCAGGCCTCCGCCAATCCCGTGCGGGGCACCTTCCCAGACGGGGGCAATCCAGTCATCAAACCGGGCGACGAACTGATTCTTCCTCCCTTCGGGGGTTAGGGACGGCTCAGCCGGAAAGGCGAGTAACCCGACCTCCCCGGGCCCAGCCCCCAATCAGGCTACGCCCGCAACCAGCGGAGAAACTCCTCTTCAGACGGAGGCATCTCGATGGCCACCTTTTCCCGTGCGGCCAAGCAGGCCAGCCTGTCCGGAATCTCGACCGCTCCCTGGCCCAGTTCCTCCTCCATCACATCGAGGAATTTCGAGGGGTGAGCGGTCTCCAGGACAACCACATCATCCCCTGGGTGGACGCCCTGCCATTCCCGGGCTGCCAGACAACCCACCGCGCCATGCGGCTCGATGACGTAACCGGTGTTGGCCCTGATCTCCCGGATTCCGGCACGCGTCTGCTCGTCGTCAAAACGAAAGCCCACGATCCTCCCTGCCATCAGACCGTGCTGATGATCGTGGAGATCCAGCATCCGGGCGAAATTGCTGGGAGCACCCACGTCCATCGCGTTCGAGATGGTTGCCAGGCTTGGCCGCGGTTCGTAGACCCCGCTCTCCAGGTAGGCAGGCACGACATCGTTCATGTTGGTGGCCGCAATGAACTGCTTTACCCGCAAACCCATCAGGTTCGCCAGGAGACCGGCGGTCAGGTTCCCGAAGTTTCCACTGGGAACCACGAAAACGGGCTGGACTCCTTCCGGAAGCTGCCGGGCGGCATGGAAGTAATAGAAGGTCTGCGGCACCAGTCGCGCAATATTGATGGAATTAGCCGACGTCAGGTTCCGCGCCCTCGCCAGTTCCCGGTCGAGGAAGGCCGCCTTCACCAGCCGCTGGCAGTCGTCAAAGCTACCGGCGACCTCAAGGGCCGTGATGTTGTCACCCAGCGTTGTCAGCTGCTTTTCCTGGAGGCCACTCACCTTTCCACTGGGATAAAGAACAACCACTTGCGTTTCCGGCACGCCGTGGAAAGCACTCGCCACCGCACCCCCGGTATCGCCGGAGGTAGCCACCAGGACCGTGAGATCCTGCCCCGGGGCGGCCTCCCCGGCCCCTGAAGAGCGGGTGAGCCAGCCCATGAGCCTCGCCATGAAGCGGGCTCCAAAATCCTTGAAGGCCAGTGAGGGCCCATGAAAGAGCTCGAGGATGTGAGTTCTCTCCCCGATGCCTACCAGCGGGGCATCGAAGTTGACCGCGTCGGCCACCATCTCGCGCAGGGGGGCCTCCGGCACCGCCCCGTCAAAGAGTGGCGAGACGATCCGGTAGGCCAGCTCCTCGAAGGGCCAATCCCGCCACTCGGCCCAGAAGGCATTCTCCAGGACCGGAATGTTCTCCGGCATGTACAATCCGTTGTCGCCCGGCAGCGACCGCAGGACCGCCTCTTTGAGATCAACAAACTCACCCGGGGAGTTCGTGCTGTAGAATCGCTGTGCCACGGCGGGAAGTTGTCAGTGGTCTATGGCCCGTTGTCAGTTTCCAATCGGTAACCCACGGCCACCGTGGCCCTAGGAATCGACCACGTGAACCCCACGCGGATTGATTTGCGAGACGTAGACCTGGTTCTCGATGGGCGCTTCCTGGAACACTCGCGAAATCTCGGCCCCGACCCGGCGGGCGGCCTCTTCTCCCTCGCATAGCGCGAACACGCTCGGCCCCGCCCCCGAAATACTGAAGCCCAGCGCTCCCGCGGCCATCGCATCGCGTTTGGCCCGGTAAAACTCCGGAATGAGCTTCTGGCGCCGTGGCTCCGCGATGACATCGTGGATGGACCGGCTGATCAACTCATAGTCCTCCTGGATCAGGCCGCAGATCAACCCCCCAAGGTTCCCCACCTGCTGGGTCACATTGTCCAGGGGCACGTCCTGCGGGAGAATCTCCCGAG
>CAWWCX010000596.1:0-2352 GCA_963935445.1 uncultured Roseibacillus sp. | reverse complement strand
AGAGGCGGATCGAGCTCGAATCAGAGGTTGAAAGGCCGGCAGGTGGGAGTTAGTAAACAATCCAAATGAATAGGATCCGCGCAGCTCTTCTGGTTCTTGCCGTCACGCTGGCCTTTCCGGTCGAGTCGTTTGCGCAGAGCAACAAGAATAATCGCCGGGCTGTTCCCCCGACCCGGAAGGGTGCAGCCTCCGAGCTCCCTACTATCAGGAAAGTGGGCGGAGACAGTGTCACTATCGGAAGGAAGACCTATAAGGTCACGAGTTTCACCAGGATCCTGGTAAACGGTAAGCGGGGAACCCTTGGACAGCTCAAGCCCGGCATGCAGGTCTCTGTCACTGGCGGCGTGTTGCGCTACGGAAAGGGCGAGGCCGATACGGTCTACAAGGCGAGTCGGATCACGGCCAAGGTTGACAACAAGCTGGAAGAGAAGCGGAGGGAATTCAACAAGAAGCAGGCCGAGCGCGCCCGTGAGTTGAACCGCCGTAACAGCCGCAACCGTCGTTGACAGGTCGAGTGGGATCGCTGGCGCTAGGGGCGAAGGGGTTACGGTGCGTATTCGACTTTCAGGCGCAGGAATCGCTGGAGCAGGTCAGTCGGGCCGTCAGTAACAGTAACCCGCACACGCCCGTTGGAGGGAGGGTCGGTGAACATGGTTCCCTCGCCGGTAAATGTTGTGGAGTCGCTCTTGGAGAGGAGAGGACTCCAGTTTACCAGGTCGTCAGAGCCTTCCACGGTGTAGACGATATCGGCCGCTCCGTAGCCATCGGTGGCCGTGTTGCTGACCGGGAGGGCGAAGGAGATCGCGGCTTCACCGTCCGGCGAGTTGGTGATGGAGGGTAGCGAGACGGGACCGTTCACTCCGAGTTCGAGGAGCGGGTCGAGGCCAAGACTGAATTCCATGAGGGCGGTGAGTGTATCTCCGTCTCGATCCTCGAGGGCTGTCACCCCGTAAAAGGCGAGCCAGGCTTGAAATTCGGTGGGTATCTGGATGGCGCCGCCGCCGGGTGACCCATCGATGTCGTCGCTGGGAGCCCAGCTTTCCCTCAGGTCGAAGTCGCGTGCCAGTGGAACAGGGCCGGGTAGTTCCAGTGAGCGTCCGGTGCCGGCGGTAGAGGGCCACCAGGCTGGGTCGTAGTCGAAGCGGAGTATGGCGGCGTCGAAGGGAAGAGGCAGGGAGAGGATGATTTGTTCCCCCTGGTTGTTCAAGTTGCCACCAAAGACCCCGGCGACGTTGAGGGCCCTGCCGTAACGGGATTGAAAGGCGGCGAGGTCGCCGACCACGAGAATTTCTTCACCTGGACCGAGAGTGAGGGACGGGAACGTGAAGGTGATTCCGTCCGTGAAGCGCAGCCCGGTGAGATTGAGGACGGTCGGGCCGGTATTTCTCAACTCAATGAATTCGTAGGGAGTGCCCCCGAGGGGCTCGTACATGATCTCCGTGATGCGGAGGTGGCTCACGAGAGCGAGGGCGTTGTCGAATCCGGGGGTGTTGGCCTGACCTTCCTGGCTGTTTGGAAGGCCGCCAGTGGGAAGAAGGAAATAGTCGAGGCCGGTCGAGGAGCTGTTCCAGCGTCCCTGGGAGATATCGGAAGCCTGGGGTCCGAAGATGACCTCGTCGAGGAGAAGGCCTGAGGAGTCAAAGAGAGAGAGTCGGTCTTCGTCCGCGTCGAGTGCGAAGGGGGCGTGATCGGGTCCGGCTTCCACATCGCGATCTGCAATGATCTTCAGATACCCATCCCCGGCGATGAAGCTGAGGGGCGGGAAGATGTGATGTTGCGGGTTATTTGGCTGGTCGCTCACGCTGAAGCCGGAGATGAGAACAGGAAGAGGGTCCGGGTTGTGAATCTCGAACCAATCCTCCCGGTAGAGAACATCTCCTTCAGTGAGCCATTCGGTGATGTGGATGTTGAGGGGATTTCCATACGGCTGGACAATATTCGGAAAACCCGGCGAGGGGATGTTGAGAACCCACTGGTCGCTGCCACGCAGGCGGCCGATTGAAAAGCGGGTGGCTTGAGGACCAAACTCGACGGAATCAATCAGGGTGTGTTCCCGGTCCGGAGTATCGAAGAGATATACCCCTTCTCCGGTTGCGCTCAGGGAAAAACCGAGATGGATGCCGGAGGTCCCGTTGGGAGTATCGGCAAAAAGGACGAGGTAGCCGCCTGACGGAATGGTGGTGCCGGCTGGGAAGACGAACTTGCCGGGGACGTCGGGGCGATCCGAAATGCTCATGCCGGCGAGGTTGACGGGATTTGAGCCCGGATTGCTGAGTTCGATCAGGTCCGGGGAGGTGCCTTCGTGGCCTGTCTCTTATACACATCTCCGAGCCCACGAGACCGTACTAGATC
>CAWWCX010000595.1:0-2359 GCA_963935445.1 uncultured Roseibacillus sp. | reverse complement strand
GAGCTTGGCGTTGATGTCGGACCAAATTTAACGGGCTTCGGTCAGCGTTTCCCGAGCGAGGTGGTTGCGAAGGCCATTGTGGATCCCTCTGCTGAAATCTCGTTAGGATTTAACTCGCAACACATTGTGACCAAGAAAGACGGTCACAGCATCATGGGTATCGTGCTGTCCTCGGGAGATCCGGTGATTGTGAAGTCGATGGGCGGGCTGACCCAGACGATTCCGGCTGCCGATGTGAAGTCGCGAACCGAGATGAAGCGTTCCCTCATGCTCTCGGCGGACCAGCTGGGACTGACAGCCCAGGATGTTGCCGACGTGGTTGAGTATCTGAAGGCCGGGAGCCAGTGAGTGTTTGAGGGTCCCGGCTGGCGCGGCCCGTCCTCATGCCGGCGTCTCCGGGACCGAACGGTCTTTGGCCACTTTCAGTCCCTTGAGAAGCCTTCCGCCCCCCGGTGTTGTCACGACCTTGGCCACGGGGGACGCTAGGCCCGCAGGGAATCGAACCCCGATCTGTGGTACCGGAAACCACCGTTCTATCCGTTGAACTACAGGCCCGTGCTTTGCCGGTCCGTATGCCCTGCCGGGTATGCGGACGCCTGCCGCTGATACGGCAGGCCCGGAGTCTCGATGGAAATCACGGGGAATCAAGACCGATCTTCCCGGTGCTCAAGGGCTACTTCCCCGGCGGGCGATGAGGCGTGAAGGTGGTGGACCGTTCCCGTTGGAACGCCTTGGACGCCTTTTGAGCGGCTTTGTAGAGATGTTCCTGGGAGCGGAAGCGCTTCTCTCCCTTTGTTTTTTCGAGACGCCTGCTGGTTCCATCCTTCAGCAGTTCGAAGGCGTTGGTGTTATCCCGGAAAGCCGCGCGCAGGATCTCGATAAGGCGTTTCTTACTTTGGGGGTCTTCGACGGGCACAAGGAGTTCGACCCGCTTCTCAAGATTGCGTGTCATCCAGTCGGCAGATGAAAAGTAAACCTCGGGGTCTCCGCCCTGATGGAAGTAAAAGACGCGGGCGTGTTCCAGATAGCGATCCACGATGGAGATCACCTCGATATTCTTTGCCTGGCGTTTGTTGCTTCGCTGGAGGCAGCAGACACCCCGGATGTTGAGTTTAATTTCGACCCCGGCGCTGGAGGCCCGGTAGAGGGCCTCGATCACCTCGGGGTCCTGCAGGGAGTTGCACTTGGCCATGATGAGGGCCACTTCACCCTGGCGGGCACGTGCCGCCTCGGAGTCGATCAGTTGAAGGATGCGATTCTTGAGGTGGGTGGGGGCCGTGTAGATCTTTTTCAGCCGCATCAGTCTGGAGCGTCCCGTTACCGCGTTAAAAAAGTGCGAGGCATCGGCAACGTAATCCGCGCGACAGGTCAGGTAGGAAACGTCGGTGTAGAGTTGCGCAGTGGTCTCATTGTAATTCCCGGTACCGAGGTGCACATATCGGCGGAGCCGCCCCTCTTCATTACGTGCGACGAGAGTCACCTTGGCATGGGTTTTCAGGTCACGAACGCCGTAAACGATCTGGACACCAGCCTGTCGGAGGATTTCAGCACGCTGAAGGTTCCGGGCCTCATCGAAGCGCGCCTTCAGTTCCACCAGGACGGTTACCTGTTTTCCGCTCTCGGCTGCGTGGACCAGCGCGGAGATGATGCGGGAGTCACTGGCGGTCCGGTAGAGCACCTGCTTGATGGCGAGGACATCCGGATCGTGGGCCGCTTCCTCCAGCATCCGGATGACTGGATCGAAGGACTCGTAGGGATGAACAAGGAGAATGTCCTGCTCGCTGATCTGTTTCAAAATGGGGGTTGCCTGGTCGATAAGCGGTGAGTGATTTGGCGGCCAGGAGGGGTATTGGTGATTCTCGTAGCCGGGGAGCTGGCTGAGCCTCATCAGGTCCGAGAGCTGGAGGAGGCCATCCGCGCGGTAGAGCTCGGAAGGTCCGGAGTGGGTCACCCGCTGGATCAGGCGGAGCAGGTCGCGCGGGGTTCCCTTGGAAACCTGGACCCGGATCGTCATGCCGCTTTTGCGCGCGGACAGGATTTCCGTCATTTCTCCGGCGAGGTCAACGGCATCGTCCTCCTCGATTTCGATGTCGCTGTTCCGGGTAATCCGGAAGATGCAGCTTGCAGCGACGTGCTCTCCGGGAAACAGCTCGTTCAGGTGGAGGGTGATGACATCCTCAAGAGCGATGAACGTGTTGCCGACCGGGGATGCGACCGGGAGGAAACGGGGGAGATTGGCCGGAATTGGAATAAAGGCGCACCGGCCCCCTTCCTGCTCGGGATCCTTGTTGCGCCAGGTGTGGTAGAGTTGGCGGGTGAGCAGGGGAACTCCCCTGCGAAGGGTGCGCCGAGTCGTGGC
>CAWWCX010000594.1:0-2362 GCA_963935445.1 uncultured Roseibacillus sp. | reverse complement strand
CACTGCATATCGTCGGCAGCGTCAGATGTGTATAAGAGACAGTCTCCTTTCTCTGGGAGAACAAGCGGGTGATCACAGCCCTCGAGACGAGCAGGTTCGGCACCATTCTCACGGTCGAAATTGGCGCCACGAATGTGGGGTCCATCAACCAGACCTTCGTTCCGGACCAGCCGGTGGCACGTGGGGATGAGCGCGGTTACTTTGCCTTCGGCGGCTCAAGCACGATCACCCTCTTTGAGCCCGACCGGGTGACCCTCGCCGACGACCTCCTGGAACACAGTGCAAACCAGGTTGAGCTCTACGCCCCGATGGGCAGCTACCTCGGGAAATAGGTCCCCGCATCGCGCAGGGCAGGCCTGCAACGCCATGGCCGCACAACAGGCCCCCTGCCCTGAGGACCCGCTCCCCTAGTTCGGGAACGCCTCGAACGCCAGCGGCCAGTAGCGGGCAATCAAAAGGACCAGAAAGGCGATAAAGGACAAGGCGGCGCACACCTCGGCTCCCTCCGCCCACTGTTCCCTCCGCTTGCTGGCGAGCCGGCCGGTAAAAAAGGGAACCAGCGGGAAGGCCCCCGCAAGCAACCCTGCCACCAGCGCGAACCATCGAGGCCCACTCACGTCAAGCCAGAGCGCCCATGTCCCGGTCACTACCGCGAGCGGGAACAGCAGGAAGGTCACCTTGCTCCAGCGCCTGCAAAGGGCGCTGGCTTCACTTTCGGCTTCATACTGTAACCAGTCAGCTGGGACTATCTCTTCCCTGCCTCCCTCGTCGCCGCGGAACTCATAGAGCCAGGCCCTCACCTCGTTCCCGCCTTCCAGGTGCACCGGGAATTTCAACCGCTCGTATTCGGAGCCCTCGAAGGCGTCGAGCTTCCTCAGCATCTCCCTCTCCACGGCATAGACTTCCCCCCGTACCGGGATCCCGCCATCGTCCAGGACCAGCCCCGGATACCAGCCAAGCGGATAGAGGCGCCCCAGAACCCACGCTCTGCCCTGCAATTCCGCCTCTTCCATCCGGAAGTGATTGGAGGATCCCGGCCGCAGTGTTCCGTAGACAAAGACGAGCTCTCGCCGCTCCTCACCCATGATTCACCTCCTCCGCATGATCGTAGAAACGAAGCCCCCGCCCTTGGTCGGCGCCGGCCCCTGCTGGTCCCGGCCGGATCATCACCCGATGCCGAATGGATGGAGCGGAAACAAGCACACCCCTTGCCCCCGGATTGAAGCAACCCCAACAGGGAATGCTCCTGCAATGACCCAAGCTGGAACAGATCCGGCCCATTCCCTCTCCCTAGCTCCGGCCCTTCCCCACCCGCGCGCACAACACCTCCCTGAGCCCCTCCAGGCCTTCCTCGAACTCGGCCGAGATGGGCACAATCTCCACCTTGGAGAAACGGGCCTGGAAATTCCGCAGGTTCTCGGCGGCCCCCTCAAGATCCATCTTGTTGGCCACGACCAGCCAGTCGAGCTTGGAGAGATCCTCATCGTAGAGCTTGATCTCCTTTCGGAGCGTCTCCACGTCCTCGATGGGATCCCGGCACTCACTGCCCGCCATGTCGACAACGAAAAGAAGCAGCCCACAGCGCGTGATATGCCGAAGGAACTCGTGCCCGAGACCGCGGTTGACATGCGCGCCCTCGATCAAGCCCGGAATATCCGCGATCGTGCAACGCTTGAAATCCTCGAATTCCACCACCCCGACCATCGGGTTCAGGGTAGTGAACGGGTAGGAGGCCACCTTGGGGCGGGCCGCACTCAGCTTGCTCGTCAAGGTCGACTTCCCGGCATTGGGAAAGCCCACCATGCCCGCATCCGCAATCCGGCGCAGCTCCAGATAAAACACTCCTTCTTCCCCCTCGGTTCCCAGGGTGAATTCCTGCGGTGTCCGATTGGTTGAACTGCGAAACTGCCAATTTCCTTTTCCTCCCGTTCCCGCTTCGCAGAGAACAAACTCCTCTCCCTCTTCACACAGGTCGGCGACCAGTTCGAGATCGATGCCCTCATCACTGCGCTCCATCTTCACCGCCTCCGTCACGGTGGCCACCGGACTCCTGTAGACCAGCGTTCCAGGAGGCACCTTGCCAATCACCGGTTTGCCGTTCTTTCCGTGACGCTTCCAACTCTGGCCGTGCCCCCCGTCCGTCGCTATCAGGCGCGGATTATAATGAAACGTTTTCAGGTTATCCGTATGCCGGTCCACCCGCAGAATGACGGATCCTCCCTGCGCCCCATCTCCCCCGTCCGGTCCTCCGCGGGGCACGTATTTCTCCCTCCGGAAACTGACCACGCCATTTCCGCCGTTTCCCGCCTTTGCATAAATCCTGTCTCTTATACACATCTCCGAGCCCACGAGACCGTACTAG
>CAWWCX010000593.1:0-2365 GCA_963935445.1 uncultured Roseibacillus sp. | reverse complement strand
GGCAGATCGATGACCGGCGAGACGCACGGTGCGGGCGCAGTGCAGACCCACTTCGCGCCCAAGGCCAAGCGCGTCATCTACCTCCATATGGTCGGCGGCCCCGCCCAGATGGACCTCTTCGACTACAAACCCGTCATGCAGAAGTGGTATGACAAGGACCTCCCCGACAGCGTGCGGATGGGTCAACGCCTGACCACCATGACAAGCGGGCAGAAGCGCTTTCCGATCGCGCCCTCCAAATACAAGTTCGCCCAGAAGGGACAATGCGGGATGTGGATGAACGACGAACTGCTTCCCAACCTCCACCAGTGTGCAGACGACATCTGCTGGATGAAGAGCCTCCATACCGAGGCCATCAATCATGAACCCGCTATCGCCGCGATGCAGACCGGCAACCAGATCACCGGCCGTCCCTGCCTTGGGTCCTGGGCCTCCTACGGACTGGGCTCCATGAATGAGGACCTGCCCGCTTTTGTCGTCATGGTGGCCACTCCAAGCAACCGGGAACAGGAGCAGGCCATTTCCTCGCGCCTCTGGTCCAGCGGCTACCTCTCCGGAGAACATGCGGGAGTTTCCTTCCGAAGCAAGGGCGACCCCATTCTCTACATCAACAATCCCGACGGTGTGCCCCAGCAGGTGCGCCAGCGCACCATCAAGGGGATCAACGAAATGAATGAGCTCACCTACAAGGAACTCGGTGATCCCGAGACCTTCACCCGGATCCGGCAGTATGAGATGGCCGCCCGCATGCAGGCCAGCATGCCGGAGCTGACCGACCTCAGCAAGGAACCCAAGCGTACCTTCGAACTCTACGGTGAAGAAGCCCGGAAGCCGGGCAGCTTTGCCAACGTGGCCCTGATGGCTCGCCGGCTCGCCGAGAGAGACGTCCGGTTCATTCAGGTGTATCACAATAACTGGGATCACCACGGCAACGTGAATGGCCGGATGCCGTCCCAGTGCAGGGACGTCGACCGCCCCTGCTACGCGCTCATCAACGACCTCAAGGAGCGGGGGATGTTCGAAGACACCCTGATCATCTGGGGAGGCGAATTCGGACGGACGATCTACAGCCAGGGAGGCCTCAGCAAGACCAACTATGGGCGGGACCACCATCCCCGCTGCTTCACGATGTGGATGGCGGGAGGTGGGACCCGGGGAGGGGCCATCTTCGGAGAGACCGACGACTTCAGCTACAACATCGTAAAGGACCCCCTCCACATCCGCGATTTCCACGCCACCATTCTCCACCTCCTCGGCTACGATCATGAACGGTTCACCGTGAAATACCAGGGCCTCGATCAACGCCTCACCGGCGTGGAAAAAGCCAAGGTAATCAAGGAACTCCTCGCCTAGCGAGCACCCGGCCCTACTTGCTCTTCTTTGACCTGAGCGGGCGCGTCGCGAGATCGCCAACCGGCTCCAACTCCGCCAGCTTCAGAGGCCCCGACGGCTCAAGCTTTGCCGGCACGATGCGGGCCGAAGA
Organism: uncultured Roseibacillus sp.; assembly: GCA_963935445.1. GTDB lineage: Bacteria > Verrucomicrobiota > Verrucomicrobiia > Verrucomicrobiales > Akkermansiaceae > Roseibacillus_B. The sequence continues at coordinate 882 of CAWWCX010000593.1, read as the reverse complement.
CTCAATCTCGCCCAGCACGAGCCTGCTCTTCTCCAGCAAGCGGGCCACCACGGGGTCCAGACCACGCTCAAGCGCATTGATCTGGAGGCGCTTGACCTCCAGGTCCACCTTCTCTTCCGCGGCAAGGGTTTCACGGGCTTCCTCCTCGTCCCACTGAAATCGCTCCTGAAAATGACCCGGCAGATCCCCATGCCGCAACCGGGCCGTCCCCGTGGAATGAAACACTTCCAAACCGACATCCGTCACACGTCGAATAACGACATCGCGGTAAGCCATGCCAAGCCGGGTACGCAATTCTGGAAAGCGCTCCCCCCGGGCCGACAGGCGCACCCACCGAAGGAATTCCGGCCGGTAGTCATCCGGACTGTCCGAATGCATTCGAATTTCGCGTTCCAGCCGGGCCAGCTTCGCTGGTTCCAGTGTTCCTTCCGCGCTACTCGCCCGCACCGAATCCAGCCCGGCTCGCAGCTCCACCAGGCGAGCCTCGACCCCCTCGATCGGCTCTAGCGTCTCAAAGTGCGTGGTCAGCGCCCTGGCCAACTCCTCCTGTGCGGCAAGGCACTCCCCATCCACCTTCTGGTCAGCACACAGGATTCCAACGGCGAGCAGGAAACATGTCGCCAGGAATCCCATCCGTTGCATTGGACCACCGCGTTCCATCATCACAGGCAAGGATGCACTCGTCTGCCCGGCAGCGCAAGAAGAGCGCATTCCTAATTCTCCGGCCCGGCCGACCAGAGCCTCTTCCGGGGCCCTTAAAGCCCATGAATTCAAGCCCGTTCCCATCCGCAAGCCCTCGTCCTCAATACCTTGCAGGACCGGGGCATCCGCAGGGGCATCCGCAGAGCAAACGGCCCTTGGCGCCCTATTTCGCCGCCTCCA
>CAWWCX010000592.1:0-2374 GCA_963935445.1 uncultured Roseibacillus sp. | reverse complement strand
GAAGTACATCGAGGTGTTCTTTGACGTGCTGGAGCGCGGCCTCTGAGAGAGAGCGGGCGGGGGCCCGGGATGCTTGTTCTGACAGGGCGCCGATTGGAGCGGAGGATCTGGGCCATGCGCCCGGGCATGGAAGGAGAGGCGGTATTGCCTGAGCACAAGAAAAGGCCGGCGCCTGAGCGCCGGCCTTTTGCCGAAAACAGTTTGAAGGCTGAGAGCCTTAGTTGTCGCGGGGCTCAGGCTGCTTCAGGATATCCTGGGTGCTGTCGCCGTCCCAGGCGTCTGCCGAGGAGGAGAGGATGTCCTTGTTGGAGCCATCGAGGACCTTGTTGTCGGTCACACGCATGCGCATGGGCTTGGCGGCACCATCGATACGAACCACGATTACCTTGTTGTCCCAGGTCTCGGGGTCGAACTCGGATTCGTTCTTGGGGTATCCGTCGAGGAGAAGCGGCCGGCTGGGCGTGCCGAGGTTGGTCTGGTCGCTGATATAGGCCCAGTGGACGTCACCCCCTTCCAGGATGAGCTCTGGTTGCATCTTGCCACTTTCCTTGATCTTGTCATCGGGGGCGCCCTTGGCGGCCACACCGGAGTTTTTCACCCAGAAGATACTTTCCGACTCGGTCGATCCGGAGAGGAACAACTGACGGAAGTAGTCGTTGGAGTAGGTGGTTCCGGTTCCGCCTTGCATGACACCTTCACCGGTATCGTCGTTGGGGAACTGGCCGTCGAAGTCCGTGGCGAAGGTATCCAACGCCAACTTGACCTGCCGTGCATTACTGACGGCTTCCGCGAGGGCAGCGCGCTTCAGAGCCTTGAAGATCTGAGGCGTCGCCAACGCGGCGAGTGCGACAATGATCGCAATCACCACAAGGAGCTCCACGAGGGTGAAGCCCTTGCGCCTTCTGCTTGCTGCAATGTTCATGTTTGAGTTCGGGTCTACTTGTTTGTTTTTGTTTATATATGCCACGCCGGAACGGGCGTGGATGTCTATGAAAGGAAGTGTATTACACGTCCCTTCATTGCACGCTACCTTCAAGCGGCCCTCGTCAACAAGGGGAAAAAGGTCAGGAAGTCTTAAGCGTGCTACCCAAAGAGGTTAACGCCTCGTTGCTTGGTTTGTCCGCGGCCAGGATGGCCTCCCGCTGCTTCTCGATGAGCGCTTCAATCCCTGTCCTCGACAGGTCCAGCATGGCCTCCATGTCGGAAGCGCTGAACACATTCTCTTCGCCGCTTCCCTGCACTTCGACGAAGTTTCCGTCCTCGGTCATGACCACGTTGAAGTCGACTGCGGCATCGCGGTCCTCCGGGTAATTGAGATCGAGGATGGGAGTGTCTTCCCACACGCCGGCGCTCACAGCGGCGACCAGCTGGGTGAGGGGAAGCTCGGAGAGTCCTCCGGTCCCGATCAGTCCGTTGAGAGCGATTGCGAGGGCTACGCAGCCGCCGGTGATGGAGGCCGTACGGGTGCCCCCGTCCGCCTGCAGGACGTCACAGTCAACCCACACCGTGCGGGAGCCGAGTTTCCTGAGATCGGTCACCGCCCGCAGGGCGCGGCCGATCAGGCGCTGGATTTCCGAGGAGCGGCCGTCGAGCCGGCCGCGGGAGATGTCGCGCGCCTTCCGGTCATGAGTGGAGTAGGGAAGCATGCTGTATTCGGCGGTGACCCAGCCTCCGGGGACGCCCTGGGCCTTCATCCAGCGGGGAACGTCCTCCTGCACGGTTGCGGCGCAGATGACGCGGGTGTTTCCGAAGCTGACCAGGACAGAGCCAGCGGCGTTGGGTGCCACATTGGGCACGAAGGATACAGAGCGGAGCTGGTTGTTTTGTCGGCCGTCGGGGCGTGGCATGGCGGGAAGGTAGGGAGAGATGGGAGAATGTGGAATTCGCGAGTTGAGGAATTTCGGGGAGAGGCGGGCCGGGCCCGGAATTATCCAATTCCCCAATCAAGGATCTCGGCGTAGCATTGCTCCGTGGGTCAGTTGGGGGATGACGTCGAAAAGTGGGCCGCCGATGTGATATTCGGGCGGGCGCGGGGATTTGGTGCCGCCGTCGCGCGTATCGTCTTCCGGGCCCTTTCGGTGGTCTACGGACTGGTGGTGCGGCTGCGTCTCAAGGCCTACCGCCAGAATTGGAGGGAACAGGTCCAGCTTGGCACGAAGATCATCAGTGTCGGTAATCTCACTGTGGGAGGAACAGGGAAGACCCCTGTGGTGGAGCTTCTGGCCCGGTCCCTGCACCAGCGGGGGCGCCGCGTGGCGATCCTGAGTCGCGGTTACAAGAGCCGGAAGCTGGAAGAACCCCAGCAATGGAAAGACCTCGAGCCAGCCGAGTGTGAAGCTCTGCCCAAGATCGTGAGTGATGGGAGCGGGGTTCG
>CAWWCX010000591.1:0-2380 GCA_963935445.1 uncultured Roseibacillus sp. | reverse complement strand
TCCCAGCCGTCATGGCCTGGGTCAGGAACACGCGCTTCGCGTCTACGACAGGGGTCGAGTTCCCCCGCTCAGGCAACGCAATACGCCAGCGCAGGTTCTTCTTCGGGCCCCACTGGCGGGGCAACTGCGTTTCCGAGGTTACTCCGGAACCCAGGAGGTCCCCTCGCCAGGAAGGCCAGTTTTCGGCCCCGGCAGACGCACTGAGACACAGACTGCAAAAAACAAGGTGGAGAATTCCTCTCATGGCAGCCTTAGGTTAGGATTCGCTCAAGGAAAGGCGAGGACAGATTCCATGTCCTCGACAGCAGAACTCGGGACCCGCTAGAATCCCCTCATGCTCCACACGGCAAGGCTTCTCCTCGCAACAGTGTTCCTGACAGCTGCGACAAACTGCCCGGCCGTCGAGCGGCCTTCCAACCTCGACCGGGAAAAACTGGTTGCCTGGTGCATCGTGCCCTTCGACGCCCACAAACGTGGCCCCGCGGAACGTGCAGCCATGCTCGCCGAGCTGGGACTGAAACGCTGTGCCTACGACTGGCGCACCCGGAACGTTGCCGAGTTTGAAGAGGAAATCCTGCAGTATAAAAAACACGATATCGAGTACTTTGCCTTCTGGGGACGGCATGAAGAGGCCTTCCGCCTTTTCAGAAAACACAATCTCCACCCTCAGATCTGGCACAGCCTGGCCAGCCCGGGAAGGCCCACCCAGTCCGCGAATGTCGCCGCTGCGGCAGCAGCCCTGATCCCACTCGCAAAAGAAACTGCGGGCCTTGGGTGCAAGCTCAGTCTCTACAATCACGGGGGGTGGGGCGGAGAACCCGCCAACCTGGTAGCCGTCTGCCAGACCCTCCATGAACTCGGGCACACACACGTTGGAATCGTCTACAACTGGCACCACGGACACGACCACATCAGGAACTGGCCCTCCGCCCTCAAACTGATGCAACGCTACCTCCATTGTCTCAACCTCAATGGAATGAACCCCGGTGCGACACCAAAGATCCTGACTCTCGGTCAGGGCCGACACGAACTGGCCATGCTCCGGGCCGTGCTCGAAAGTGGCTATCAGGGTCCGGTCGGGATCATTGATCACCAGAGCCACCTCGATACCCGGGCGGTCCTCCAGGACAACCTGACCGGCCTGCAGTGGCTGCAACGGGAGCTGAGCACCCCGGGATCAGGAGGTGCCAGGCCCATCCCCACGGCGAGCGCAGGAAAATCCCGATAGTTCCCGGGAACCTTCCCCTCTGCATGGACGCTGGCCCGCCGCCCCTAGTTGGGGTCATCGTCAGGGTCGCGGGTCCAAATCACGCTGCTGCCGTCTTCCAGAGTCTTCACCTTGCCACTTCCGGTGATGATCTCCGAGGGCAGCTTCGGTTCCACGTGACCATCCGCAAAGAGCAGAAGGCCCTGCTGGTTATGCCGGCCGGCAAAGGCCTTGGGTCCTGCCTTCGGAGACCCGGAAAAATTGGCCTGCGACCGGACCACCTTCTTGTCCTTGGGCATGCCGCGCTCTAGGAAGATGACCGTATTGACTGGCTCCTGGATGGAAGCGATTGTGCCCTGCGGCTTGTTCCCCGTGTCATTCTCGCGGCGCTGCAAACGACTGTTCATCCCGATGGCATACATCGGTTCCTCGAGCTTTTTGTCACTCTTCGGGTAGGGAGCCCCGGGCACGAAGAGAGGGTAGGATTCCTCATAGAAGATGTGGGGCTTGCCCTCTTCCCCTATTTCTCCCACCGACCGAAAGCCCATCTGGGTGGGCAGGGCATTGTACCAAACCTCCCGCGCCTCTTCATCAGAGGCGGCATCCCACGTATCCCCCGAGCCGGAATAATTCTCCCGGGGCAGCAGGCCGCCGTTATCGCTGGTGTAGGTCACAAAGGCCTGGCCGAGATCCTTGATCTTCTGGGTCGCACGGGCGAGGTAGGCCTTCTGCCGGACACTATTCATCACCTGCAGGGTGATGCCTGCCAGGACCATCACAACAGCCATGGCAATAAGCAGCTCCAGCATGGTAAACCCCGCACTTGGGTTTGCGCGAGTCTTCGGGCTCGTGAACTTCATGGATTTGGGTGCTCCCGCACAAGTCCTCTCGGGACCGGGGGCGTGCGGGGATGGGAATAACCTCGCTGAAATTATCATGTCGTTCAAGCCGGGTTTGTTATTAACCTCCGCCGCAACACCCCGTAATCCTCTGTTTTTAGCCCTAAAACTCACCCAAAAACGGTAATCCTGAAGAGCTTCCTCAGTTCCGAGTCCGCCCGCAAATGCCATAAAAACGCAGGGATTTAGTTTGTTTCCGAATCCCTCCCTCCGCACTGTGCCCCCGCTCCTGTCTCTTATACACATCTGACGCTGCCGACGATATGCAGTGTGT
>CAWWCX010000590.1:0-2388 GCA_963935445.1 uncultured Roseibacillus sp. | reverse complement strand
GCCCAGTCCGTTACCAAGGGCAAGCTGGAACTCGAAGGCGCAGTGGCGTTCACAGAGGGGCCCGCCTGGCACCGGTCCGGGAACGTCTACTTCACGGACATTGCCAATAACCGGATCATGCGTCGCGATCCAAAGGGCGCGATGCATGTCTTCCGCACGCCCTCAGGACGGGCCAACGGCCTGCTCTTCGACCGGCAAGGGCGCCTCCTCGCCTGCGAGGGTGGAGGCGAGGGCGGCAATCGCCGGGTAACACGAACCGAGGCGGATGGCACCATCACCATCCTCGCAGAACGCTTCAAGGGAAAGAAGCTCAACTCCCCCAACGATCTCGCGGTCGACTCCAGAGGGCGCATCTACTTCACGGATCCCCGCTACGGGAATCGCAATGACCTCGAACAATTTGACAGTGACGGCAGGGACATTGAAGGCGTTTACCGGATCGATGGCCCTGGCCAGGTCACCCGCATTATCACTCACGAGGCACACCGTCCCAACGGGATACTGGTCTCCGCAGATGACGCATTCCTGTTTGTTGCAGACAACGTGAATGATGGTCCGGACAAAGGGCTCGGCGGCAACCGGAAGCTCTGGCGGTTCGCTCTCAACCCCAACGGGACAATCGTGCCTGCAAGCCGCAAACTGCTCTTCGACTGGGGCAGCGACCGGGGACCTGACGGCATGGCACTCGACTCCAGGGGGCGCCTGTTCGTGACCGCTGGCTTTAACTTCCCCAAGCCGCCCGTCGAAACCAACACGACCTACAAGGCCGGCGTCTACGTCTTCTCTCCCGCGGGCATGCTCCTGCAGACCATTCCGGTCCCTGCCGACATGATTACCAACTGCACGTTCGGCGGGCATGACCTCAGAACCCTCTTCGTGACAGCCGGGCACAAGCTATGGAGTATCCCCGTGGTGGAGCCCGGACGCCCGGCCTGGCCGCAGGCCAGGTGAACGGAACCTCCGCCGGGGCTCTCGTTTCACAGCCAACCCTGAGCTTTGCTCTGGAGCACACGGAAGCTTCCTTCCGTGCACAGGACCTCAGTCGCTGGAGAACACCGGTGCCGCAAAGGCCTGTGCTCACAACGCCTCCCTGAGCGGCCGTTGCAATGCCCCATAACAAAAATGGACCGGGATGCTCTCCGCTCCCGGCCCATGAAATCAGCGCCCCGCCCGGCTTAGCGCACGATGGTCACTTTCGTGCCGACCCGGACCTTCTCGTAAAGCGTCCGTGCCATCTCCCGCGGCATGCGAACGCAGCCAGCCGAGGCAGGCGACCCCGGATTCGGGATGGGGCCAACGTGCATGCCAATACCGTCAGAGGTGAGGCGCATCCAGTAGGGCATGGGCGATCCGACAAACTTTCCGCCCCGCGGCACAGAGTGACGACGGGTATCGGCATCGCCTTCCGTGAGATTCCCATCGGCGTCGTAAATCCGGCCGTAAAGCGAAGACCGCTTGGCGACCACCTTTTCTGAAATGGTGAAACTGCCGGTCGGCGTGGCATGCCCGGACCGGCCGGTCGCTACCCGGGATTGCCCGATCTTGACTTCGCCACGATAGAAGTAGGCCGTCTGTTCACTCAGGTCGATCCTCACCTGGAGGGGAGCGGCAAGGCCGTGATCAGACCAGTAGGAATATTGGTTTTCGCCCGTGCGCTCTGCCGAGGCCGCCATCGAAACCGGACCGGCCTGACGCAGGGAGGTCTTGTGGGTCGGTGCGGCGCACGACACGAGGAACAGCGGGAACGCCGCAACTGCAAGGATCAGGGACTTTTTCATTTGAGTGCTAATGTGGTTGCTGGTTTTGCTACGGGAGCATCGGCTCCGTATCCCCCCAACCGGGAAATCCCCGCGCCATTTTCATGTATTCGTTTTGTCCGGACACCCCTCCTCCTCCGTTTTCATCTGTCAGGTTGACGGGCCTCCTCCCGAAGCATTTGAATAAGGAACTGCAGCAGCTGACCCCCAGACCATGGACCATCGCCTCGCCTCTCTCGCTTTTGCCGCAATCTCAATTCCTGCGCTACTTGCCAGAGACGACTTTCCCATCATCCCCGACGACCTTGAGGTGTCGCTCTACGCCCGGGAACCCCTCGTCCGAAACCCCTGCGCGATTGCCTTCGACGCCCAAGGACGCCTGTGCGTGGGCATGGGACCGCAGTACCGAAAACCCACTCCAGAGACCCCGGGCGATTCGGTCTGGATCCTGATCGATGCGGATGGAGATGGCACCGCGGATTCCCGCAAGCGATATGCGACCGGTTTCAACAGTATCCAGGGGCTGGCCTGGCGAGGACGCGACCTCTACGTCGCCAATGCTCCGGAGTTAACGATTGCGCGCGACCTCGACGGTGATGACGAGGCCGACGAGTACATCCGCCTCTACACC
>CAWWCX010000589.1:0-2395 GCA_963935445.1 uncultured Roseibacillus sp. | reverse complement strand
GTGCGCCCTACCAGGCGGTCGTCCAGCGACTTGGTGACTACCAGGCTTTCCCCCAGTTTCCTCGCCACCGTCTTGCGGTCATCGCCATAGGAGAGGGTGTCGAAACAGGCTCCCCGGAGTCCTCCGTGCGCCCTGGCCTCGCTCTTCTTGAGCCGACCCTGGAGCCAGGCCCGGTCGACAGGGTGCAGATTCCCCAGAGCTACCGTGACGCTTTTCCCATCGAGGCGGCGCAGGACCACCGTTTTTCCATCCGAAGAGACAAATTCTGCTCGAAAACTCCGGTTACCGTTCGCACTGCGCCAGGAGCGGGACTCGGCCCCGGCCGGGTAGGAAAGGGAAATGCCCAGGGTGACCACCGTCAGGAGTGAGAGCGAGGCAATTCTGTTCATGGGCGGTGGGAGAGGGTAAGTGATCCAGATCCTCTCGCCAGATAATTGAAACTCGCCGTGAACAGGCAGGATGTTGATGGCGAAAGGGGAATCCGGGGCCGGGTGTATTGAGGTGGCGGTCCCGGATCATGCTATGGCGCGGCACCGATCCAGGCACTGATGGTGGACGCATCCCGGAAAAGGACGAGTCCATCGTAGCGGGGAAGACCGGGACCGGGTTGAAAGGCCTCCGTCTGTTCGATGAGGACGGAGTCCGTGCGCTGGCCGGTCTGCAAGTTGAAGCGGAAGACGGCCTGTCCCTTCTCGGCCTCGCTGACAATCTTGAGCAGGTTCTCATCGCCCTCGCGGATGAGGAGGCCCTCCTTGTTGTGGGGTTGCCCGGCATCGCCGGGAGCGACAATGAATTGTTTCTGGACGAGGTCGGCGACGAGGACGCTCTTGCGGCCGAGGATGAGCCGACTGCCTTCCAGGGCGAGGGCGGAGAGGTCGAGCTGCGCATGGTCGCCGAGTTCAAAGCGGTAGCTGGGATCGTCAAAGCGGTAGGCGATGAGCTTTTCTCCCTCGTGGATCATGAAGTAGGGGTCCTTCATGAAGACGACATGGCTGTTGCGGCGCACCAGGGTGGCCGGGCTCCCGTCGAGCTGATAGCGGTAGACATCGAGTGGCTTGTTGTTGCTGGGGCGGCTCTCGAAGACAATGGACTGGGCGGTGGCGTAGGCATGGTCGACGCGGGTTTCATTGACCATGAAGCCCTTGGCGACCGGGGAACCCCAGTTCTGGCCATCATTGCTGACATGCAGCTCATACTCGCGGATGGTCCCGTTGTTGTTGACGATCTCGGCCGGGAGATAGCGGACGGCGGATATGATCTGCTCCTCCTTCATGTCGATGGTCACCGAATGAGGAAGTGGTGCGTCGCCGTCCTTCCACTTCGAATGCCACCAGGTTACCGGATCCCCATCGATGACGCACCGGGGGCCGGTGTCGTACTCGGCCTGGGTTTCGGAGTTGGAGGCGGTGGCCGACCAGCCCTCGCGGGGAAGATTCTGGCCGTCTGCTCCGGCAACCTGGAGCTCGGAGATGGAAGCCCATTCCCGTCCGTTGATCTCGGCGAGGGAGGTCAGTCTCACGTAGCGGGTTTTCACGGGCTTGACCGTGACTTCGTAGTAGTCCCCGTCGATAAGCTCGGCATTGCGGGCATCGTCGGAAGTCTGGGCGGCAATCTTCCGGTTGCTGAGCGTTCTGCCGGTGGGTGGATCAATGACCACGTGGCGGGCGGAGCGGAGCCGGGAAACGAAGAAGACGTGGAGCTTTGTTTCATCCCAGGCGAGGCGCATCTGGAATCCGTTCCCGAAGTTGCGTTGCCACGTGCGCTTTCCGGTGCGCAGGTCGATGGCCACCACCCGGCCGGTGGTGTCATGGAAAACCTGGGTTTCACCACAGTTCACGCTGCTCGTTACGGGCGCATCAATGGAGTGCTCCCAGAGCGTTCTGCCGTTGGCGGCGTCCAAGGCGATGAGACGGTTGACCAGGCCCGGGGCTTTTCCGATCGAATAGTCGATGGCGAGCAGGGTGGATCCGATGAGTTGGACCTGGGGGTTGGGCCCGTCGATGAAGCGTTGCCAGGTGATGCGGCCCCCCCCGGCAAGGTCGATGCGCTCGAGGATGCCCGAGGAAAAGACGTAGGCGCTTCCCGCGAGGGGCGATCCGGTGGGGGGGAGTGTGATCCTCGCATTGTTGCGCGGGAGCGTCCACGCCCTGCTCAGGGGCAGGGAGAGCGGTTTACGCTCGCCGGGGAGAGAGGGGTTGAGGGGTTGATCGACGCGGCGTCCCAGCGCCCCGGCAGGTTTGTCCGTGACGATGAAGAGATTGTTACCGTGCAGGGTGAAGGCCCGGGGCTTCTCGGCAGACAGGTTCCAGGGGAGGCTTTCGACGATCTGGCCGGTGCGGGCATCGAGGCGGAGCAAGGCGTCCAGCTGGGCCATGCAGACAGAGTCGTGCAGGAC
>CAWWCX010000588.1:0-2397 GCA_963935445.1 uncultured Roseibacillus sp. | reverse complement strand
ATCTAGTACGGTCTCGTGGGCTCGGAGATGTGTATAAGAGACAGGTTTTTTCGTCCGGTCCGTCGCTTGAAATCCGGCAGGTCTCGCTGCCTTCGAGGAAATAACGCAGCGGATTACCCCACGGATCCTCGAAACCCTTGATGAGGGAATTGGCATCTTCCGCGCGAGGGAGTTTGTGCTCGTTGTCCCGGGACCACCGTTCGATTTGATCAAGCGCTTTCGCAAGCTGTGCCTCGCCTGGAATCACCGTGCGCAGGCCGTCTGCCGTGTTGTAGGTCATTGCCAGGTCGTCGGTTGTGCCAAGTTGCTCATCGTAGCCGGCGTGGTCGACTTTCACGGTCACGTTGTCTCCCGCCTTGGTGGATTCCTCCAGGGCAACCTTGATTGCGCTGCTGGGGGAATCGATTTGAATGTAGCGGTTCACGGCAGCGGTAAATAGATTCCCGAGGGAGACAGCAAAGAGGAACAGGCCGAGGACCAGGGACTTCATCGTCCGGGGCGCCTGAGTATAGGAAAACTCAAGTGCGACGATGGAAACCATGACTTCGGCCGCGGTGAGCAGGGCGTAGGCGAGGATCTGCCATCCGATGTTGGGGCGTTGCCCGGCGTCAATCCACTCCTGGATGGTGGAGCTGAGCGCAAATGCTGCTCCCATCAGGAAAAGTCCCGCACCGATTTTGCGCAAGGGTGTGAGCTTCACCAGCTTCCCGACCTTCGGGTAGAGAACGAAGGTGAACAGAGGAATGAAGGTCAGAATGAGGACGGGGTTGACGGCTTGAATCTGTGACTCCAGCCACTCGACTCCCAGGAAGGTGCGGTCCATTTCCTGGGCCTGGAAGACCCAGCGCGATGCGGTCTGGTCGAAAAGAGCCCAGAACATGGCCACGAAGAGGAAGAGGACGGAGAGCTTGCCCACCGTTTTCAATCCCTCCCGGCTGAAGGTCTCGAGGATAAAGTTGGTGCCGCCGGGCGCGACATGAATGAATTTTCGGCGTCCCATCCAGAAAAGGAAGGTAGCTGTCGCCATCAGGACACCGGGAACGCCGAACGCCCAGTGGGGGCCGTACCATTTCAGAAGCCAGGGCGTCAGGAGGGTGGACAGGAACGCACCGAGGTTGATCGACCAGTAGAAGTAGTTGAATACCCGGGTAATCAGGTTCTGGTTCGAGGCGCCAAACTGATCTCCCACATGCGCTGAAACGCACGACTTGATTCCTCCGGAACCAAGCGAAATGAGAACGAGACCGGCCAGGAGCCACATGGCGGCATCTCCCTGCACCCCCATGAGGGCGAGAGCCGCATGGCCAAAGCAATAAACCACCGAGAGCCAGATGATCGTGCGGTACTTCCCGAAAAACGCATCAGCGAGAATCCCACCGAAAATTGGCGTAAGGTAAACGGCCGAGTTGAAGAGGTGCACCTTCTCCGTGGCCGCGGCCTCTGTCATCATCTGGCCGGGAGTATCATTCATGAGCCAGAGGTATTTGGTCATGAAGACCGCGAGGATGGTCTTCATTCCATAGAAGCTGAACCGTTCGGCAGCTTCATTCCCTATGATATAGGGAATGCCCGGGGGCATTCCTCTGAGGCCGGGGTCCGGGGCGGTGCGGTAAGTTGACATGAAAAATGGAACTGGAGTTGTAGCGGGCGACTTCTAGAAAGCAATATCCACGATGAGGGGAAGGTGGTCCGAGCCAAGGGCGGGGCCGCTTCGGAGGCGCCGGACTTGAAGGTTCTCACTGACGAGGCAGTGGTCGATGGGTGTGCCGAGGAGGAAGAAGAGCCCAACCTTCGAGTGCGTCCGGACGGGGCCGAAGCCGGTTCGGGCATCGCGCAGGCGGGAATGTTCCAGCAGCTCCTTGAACGGGAGCGACCACGGCGAGGCATGGAAGCTGCCGAGGGCGGCCACGGGAGAGGGGCAGTCGCGGAGAAAGGGGCCGAGTTCCTGGAGGTGCTGGTTGCGCCACTCGTAGCCCTGAGCGCCGTGAGCTTTCCAGGGGTAGGTGTGACAGGCGACCACGTGGAGCTTGCGATCCACTTTGAGAACCACGTCACCACGGGTATTTCCGACCCTGCGGACTGATTGGGCCTCGAGAGGCAGGCGGCTGAAAATCTCCATTTCGAGTTCCGGGTAGGAAAGGTGGTGTGCGAAGGTTTCCCGGAGCTCGTCAAAGGAGGCCCGGGCCATCGGATTCATATCGAGCAGAACGATGAGATCGGGGGCCTCGCGTGCGAGAAAGGACATGACCTCACGCGGACTGGCCTGGCTGCCTTTCAGGTTCAGGCTGATGAGCCTCCAGGAGGTGGTGTGCCCTTTTTCCCGGAGAGGCTGGTCCACGCGATAAAAGAACGCGCGGATTTCAAGCCAGTTGACGATGAGGGCAATTGTGGCGCAGA
>CAWWCX010000587.1:0-2403 GCA_963935445.1 uncultured Roseibacillus sp. | reverse complement strand
TCTACACAGTGCATATCGTCGGCAGCGTCAGATGTGTATAAGAGACAGGTCTGGAAGGGACGCGTTTTCGTGACCGGACTGGCAGAGGACAGGGATTCGGTACAGGCTTTTGAGCTCGAGACCGGAAAGGAGCTGTGGCGGAAGGATCTTGGCCCGGCCCGGCTGGGACGGACCCAGCGGATCGGGAGCAGCGCCAATTCGTCTCCGCTGACGGATGGGAAAAACCTTTTTGTCTATTTCAAGTCCGGCACGGTGGCCTCGTTGACCCTCGAGGGTGAGGTTGCGTGGAAAATCAATCTTGATGAGGTCAGCTTTCCGGATGAGATCCTCTGGGACCGGGGAACGTCTCCTGTATTTGCAGGGGGGCGTCTTGTCATTGCAGTGATGCAGCAGGCCGGGAAGTCGTTCCTGATTGGCTTGAACAAGGAGACAGGGAAGAGGGAGTGGCTCACTGAGCGAGCCTTCAAGACTGTAGGAGAGAACGGTGACAGTTACTCCTCTCCCTTCGTCGTCACGGTGGACGGTGTGGAGACGGTTGTGACCTGGGGTGGTGATCACCTGACCGGACACGATGCGATGAGCGGGAAGCAGATCTGGTTCTGCGGGGGATTCAACCCCCGGCCCCATCCCGTCTGGCGGACGATTGCCTCCCCGGCAGGAACGGACGGGGTTGCGATTGTTCCCTACGGCCGTGAAGAGCACGTTGCAGGGATCAGGCTGGGGGGGAAGGGTGACATCACGAAGACGGCGTGGCTCTGGAAGGGGAAGGGATGGGGCTCGGATACCGCCACCCCGGCTGCCTACCAGAAGCGTGCCCTCATGCTCACCGACACGGGCAAGGAGCGGGGAACGCTCACTTTCGTGGATATCATGAGTGGCAGGAAGCTGTGGCAGGCGAAGCTCCCCAAGTCAGTGCACACCTTCTGTGCCTCTCCGGTGGTGACAGGAGACCAGCTTTACCTCGTCCGTCGTGATGGGACGGTTTTCACGGCCCGGCTCGGCAAGGAAGGGATCAGCGGACTGAAGACAATCTCTCTCGACGAGGGGGTGATAGCGACTCCGGTCGTAGTGGACGGCAAGGTGATCATCAGGGGGGACACGCACCTGGTATGCCTCTGGTGAGTTCTCGCCGGCCTCAGATCCAGCCTACCTGACTGGCTACCGTGATGACAGCCACGGTGACGATGGCAATACAGCTCAGGACGAAGCTGCACTTGTAGAAGGAAGTGACCTCAAGTTCGCGGGGTGCCCATTTCAGGCGCATGACGATGGCCGCGAAGACAACGATGAGGAGAATGAATGCGCTGGCCACTCCGCCAATCATGACCATGACGCCGGGGGCTTCGAATTTGAGGTAGAGGACGGCCCAGATGGCCGGGAAGATAAAGGCGCAGGCACTCACGAACTTGCGACGACTGACCGGGTCCCGGAAGTCTCCCCAGCCAAGCTGGCTGAATGCATCGCTGAAAAGGCGGGCCCATGCGGCCAGAGCTGCCAGCAGCGTGGAAAAGAGAACGACGAGGGCGCCGGCGAGGAAGATGCCGAAGGCCCAGCCGCCAAGGGACTGGGTATACATGGTTCCGAGGCTGGTGATCAGTTCGCCCTTCTCGGGAATCAACCCGTTGCGGTGAAGAATGGCGGCACCCAGAATGTAGAAAAGAACGGTGACCAGAGTGTAGCATATCATCGCAGCGATGGCATCGGTCGTCATGACCCTGATCCATCCACGGGCACGCTTTAGCCAGGCGTCGTGGGCCTCTCCGTCTGTTTCGGCGGGACGTGGCCCGGTGTGGGCCGCGTAGCCTTTTTCGAGAAGCCAGTAGTTGTAGGCCATGATTTCGTCCCCGCCTACCCCGGTGATGCCGAAGGCACCGACCGCGACAAGAATGATCGCTGCGCTGGGCAGTTGAAAGCTCAGTCCGGAAAGGAGTTCCCCCCCGGTCATGGCGTTGGGTGTCCACTGCAGGGCAATCACGGAGATGAGCGTGAAGAGCGTGAAGAGCGCGATCATGATGAGCGAGATCTTCTCCAGAAGCCCGTAGCGGCCTACCGAGACGATGACCGCCACCACAAGAGCGGTAAACAGGGTCCACCAGGTTTTCCCGAATTCCGCGAGGGCCGGGATCTCCAGGAAGACGAGGGCCACGCCACCGACGATTCCGCCCACCTGCAGGAACTTGAATGACATGATCCCGAGCCACGCCCAGATGGAAACGTGCCCTTTGCCGATTCGCGGTCCCGGCAGTTCGTTGAGCGCCTGCATCGTGGTCTTGCCCGTGTAGATGGCGTGTTTGCCGAACTCGAGCTGGATGGCTACCTTGACGAGGCAGGAAAAGATGATGACCCAGAGGCAGATGACTGTCTCTTATACACATCTCCGAGCCCACGAGACCGTACTAGATC
>CAWWCX010000586.1:0-2425 GCA_963935445.1 uncultured Roseibacillus sp. | reverse complement strand
CACTGCATATCGTCGGCAGCGTCAGATGTGTATAAGAGACAGGTGTAAATCCGCCTCCAGGGTTACGGTGATTTTTTCCAGTGCCACCAGGCGAGAGTCATTCCTCATTGATTTCCGGTGTTTCTCAAAGGCGGCGTAATACATGTGCCTCGGCAGGCGATCCAGTTCCTCGTGCACCGAGTGGATGTAGTCCTTTACTTTTTTGCGGGCTTTATGAACGGCGCTTTCCATTTCCTTGAATCGTGGTTCGCGCTGCTTGATTTCCTTCCGGGTCCTGGCGACTTCCTTGGAGAGCTCCTTTTGTGTCTGGAATGCCCTTGGATAATCAGCTTTCAGTGCAGCGTGAAGTTTCTCATGGCGGCGGAGAAGGGCCCGATACGTGGCGTCACCGCGGCTGAGTCGATCCCTCAGGTTGAGCATGATGAGGTCGTATTGTTCCCGGGCGTCGCGCTTTAAGGCAGCAGGCCGGGATGCCTGGACCTCGGTCAACCGAGCCCTTGTATTGTTCCAGTCACTCCTCACCACCGACTCTCTGACGGAAAAATTATCAAAGGAGGCTCCACTGCCGGTAACCTGAAAGGCCATATAAGAGCGCTCGGTATCGATAATGGGGTGACGACCCACCACGAAATGTTCCTTGTCGACATGGGCAACGACCTCCTCTCCATGGAACTCCACCGTCATGGTATGCCATTTCCCCTCCTTGAACCTGAAGGCGCACTCGCCCTGCATTGATGGTGCGAATTCGTTATTCCGTTTTGCCGTATTAACCTGAAAATGATCCGGGGACACCTGAATCACGGTATTGTAGCCGCCACCTCCGCCGGTCATCAAACGGATCTCGGAAGCGCCTTCGAAGCGAAAGTCGAAGCGAAAGATTACATTGTGGAAGGCGGCGTCCTTAAGAAAGATGCGGGCTGTCTCTTGCGGTTCGTGCCGGCTTCTCCGCAGGATTCCATCAGCAATTTCGTAATGTGCGCGAATTCCCCAGCGCTCGCTCACAGTGCCGGGGGTAAAATCTTCGCTGAAGACCATCTTGCCGGGTGAACACATCAGGAAACTCTCAGCGGCACGGCCCTGCGCTGCGACCTCCTCTCGGGCGACGGCGACCAGGGCAAAGCCCGTCAAGAGACCCAACAGGACCGGGTTTTTGTGGAAGGGATTCATTTTATACCAGGAATTTGAGCTTATATCCAAACGAGCGCGCGTGTAACCTCTCTTTCTTTGCAATCGTCCAACCGCACCACAGCGTCAGCACGCGAAGCAACGCCACCGGTCTCGCAATGCCTTCACCCATACCGGAGCCAACCTCCATCATGAGTCCCTGGCAAGAAGCAGTTTAACGAGCAGGTTGGCCGCATCCACAGGTTTCCATTCCACAACCCAGACCCTATCATCCGTCCATGGCGGCATCCATGAACCGGCGAAATTTTCTCTTCTCCACCAGCATGCCTGCAGTCGCTGTTCTGGCGGGCGGAATCCACCAGGTTCATGGCCAACCCGAGGATCCAATCGGGGTCTTCAGGCCATTCATCCAGAGGGATCGCCTTCCGGATCCGGTGGTTATCGAGTCCCTTGACCTCCATGAACGGGATGGCAACTGGCTCATCCGAGCCCGCTCGAGGGATGGCGCGGAAGGCTGGTCCGTTGGACATCCCGGCAAGATGGAACTGAGTCAGCGCGTCTTCACAAGGGTGATCGCTCCCTTCATGCGAGGCAGGGACGCACGGGATCTCGATCGACTGGTCGATGGCGTCTTTCTCAGCGGAAGCAATTACAAGATGCAGGGACAGCTGTTCTGGGTCCCCCTTGCCGCAGCTGAGTTCGCAATCCTCGATCTCCTCGGCAAAGTCGCCGAGTGCTCAGCGGCGAACCTGCTGGGTGGACAGCGACGCGGGAAGATCGACCTCTATATTGCCAACAACCATCGTGCGAGGGAACCCCGGGAATCCCTGCGCCGGATCATCAAGTCAGTGGCGAGCATCGACGCCAGGGCACTGAAGATCAAAATTGGAGGACGGATGAAAGTCGTCGACCAGGTTCCCGACCGCACCAGGAAACTAATTCCCATGGTTGCTGAGGCGCTGGGCGAACGTTGTACCCTCTACGCCGATGCCAACAGCTCCTACCTTTCAGTGAAAAAAGCCATTGAGGTCGGCAGGATGCTGGAGGCAAACAATTACTCATTCTATGAGGAACCCGTACCCTTCGACTACCTCGACGAGACAAGGCGGGTCGCCGACGCATTGAACATACCTGTCGCCTGGGGAGAGCAGGAGAGCAGCCAGTGGCGCTTTAAATGGATGGTTGAAAACAGCGGCGTCCGTGTCTTCCAGCCTGACCTCTTCTACTACGGTGGCCTGATCCGCTCATTACGTGTCTGTCTCTTATACACATCTGACGCTGCCGACGATATGCAGTGTGT
>CAWWCX010000585.1:0-2432 GCA_963935445.1 uncultured Roseibacillus sp. | reverse complement strand
GCGGAAGGCCCGGGACTGCGCCGACTGACGGAAGAGAAGTGTGATTTCCTGGTGCAGATCCCGATGAAGGGGCGGGTGGAGTGCCTGAATGTGAGCGTGGCGACCGGGGTGTGCCTCTTTGAAGTGCTGCGGCAACGGGAGGGCATGCGGCCGGGCGGGAACACGTGAGTGGCGGAGGCATATCCGGATTTCAGGAACCGGTGCGGATAGTATCCGACCTGCATCTGGCCCACCCCTCTTCCCGAATTGTCGAGGTGGAGAGCCTGCGCCCCTTGGTCGCGGGGGCGCGCACGGTTGTTTTCAATGGTGATACCTGTGAGCAGAGTTGCCGCGAGTGGCGAGCAGCGGGGGAGGAGAAACTTGATGAGTTGTGTGCGCTCTGTAAGGAGGAGGGAGCTGAGCCTCATTTCGTGGCCGGGAACCATGACCCGGAAATCTCGGAGAGAGGGTGGCTTGATCTGGCGGCGGGACGGATCTTCCTGACCCACGGGCATGTGATGTGCCTTGGGGGTGCTCCCTGGAGCCATGAGTTCCTCAAGAGGAAGGAGGAGATTCTCCAGCTTGTGAGGGAGCGGGAAAATGCTGAGGCGGACCTCGCCCATCACTGGGAGACGGCTCGCCTCCTCACCAGGGCTCTCCACCCTGCGGGCACCCGCAGACCCGGGGGGAGGGGACGTAACTATGTACTGGGTGCACTTTGGCCTCCCCGACGCCTTCTGACCATTGCGCAGACGTGGCTCGGAATTGCGGACACGGCCGGTGCCTTTGCGGAACGCGTCCGTCCGGAGGCGTCCATTGTGTTCTTCGGGCACTTTCACCGCCCCGGTCTCTGGAGGCGGGGGGGGCGCGTGATATGCAATACCGGGGCGTTCATGCGTGGATCGAGAGCCCTGGTGGGAGAGCTGACAGGAGGTTGGCTCTCAATCCGGGCAATTGCTCATGAACACGATGAGTTCCGCCCCGGGGAGAGGCGGGCGCTCTTCGCAATCTGATCGACCAGTCCTCCGCTGTGCGGGAGCGGGCCGCTCTCCCCGCCCCGCCCGGAACCTGTGCCTCATCCGGGGGAGATCCCGGTTACCCCATTATCAGGGTGGCTCGTCCTGACCTGTGGGACTCAGGAGTCGCGCAGGGCGTAGTGAATGTGAGGGGCGTAAAGTGCGGGCTCGAGGAGGAAGGAGTCGTGACCGCGGTCGGAGTGGACCGTGATGTGCACAGGGCTGAGACCGGCTTTTTCCAGTTCGAGGACGAGGGCGGACTGTTCCTCAGGATAGAAGCAGAAATCGGAATCGATGGAAAAGACCAGGAAGCGATGACCCGCTTCCCTGCATCGGCTCAGGAGTTCCTGATAGTCTCCGGCGTCGCCTTCACGGGCAGCGTCGTAACGTGACCACATGTCAATGATGCGGAGGTACGTGTTGGCGTCGAAACGCTTTACGAATTTTTTTCCCTGGTGGAGCATGTAGCTCTGAAACTGGTCGCGCACCTGGTACCAGGAAAGGCTGCCGCTCTGTTCAATGAGGTCCCGCCGCGCGCGCCGCTCGAAGGCATCGAGGTGAACGAAGGTCTTGTGGGAAATCATGCGGGCGAGCGCGAGGCCAAGCTCCGGATGTTCCCTCTGGTAATAGTTTCCGCCGTTGAAGTGGGGATCATTTTCAATCGCAATGATCTGCTCAAAGAGGATGAGGCGGTTCAGAACGGTGGTCTTGATTCCGCTTGCGACCGAGAGAACGGTCCGGACGCGCGCAGGAAAGTTGGTGGCGAAGGTGAGGGCGGCAAGGCCGCCAACCGAAGGGCCGGCCACCGCGTGCAGGCAATCGATCCCAAGGTGGTCGAGGAGAAGTCCGGCAACGTTGGCCTGGTCTGAGATGGAGAGGTGCGGGAATGCGGAACCGTAGGGCGCACCGGTGACGGGATTGTTGGACGCAGGTCCGGTAGAGCCATAGCAGCCACCCAGCAAGTTGAAGCATACCACGAAAAACTGATTCGTATCGATTGCCTTGCCGGGGCCCACCAGTCCACTCCACCATCCTTCCTGGAGCTCTTCATTCCAGTATCCCCCGGCCTCTGCGTTCTCCGGTGTGAAGCCGCACACGTTCTGAGAGCCTGACAGGGCATGAAAGATCAGGATGGCATTGGACTTGGCGGCATTGAGGGTGCCCCAACTCTGGTAGGAGAGTTGTACGGTCTCAAGGATTCCGCCCTCCCGCAGAGAGAGCGCGGGGTCTCCTTCGCCCACCGCATGAAAAAGGTGGGTTGGAGTCTGTTCCTGTCTGCCGGACATGGATCGGGCATACGCGGAACTGGGACGATTGGAAACGGATTATTTTGACATCGGGGGAATCGGGGGATGAAAGGGGGGCGTGGCGCAGACAACGAGAGGATACAAGGCTGTCTCTTATACACATCTGACGCTGCCGACGATATGCAGTGTG
>CAWWCX010000584.1:0-2450 GCA_963935445.1 uncultured Roseibacillus sp. | reverse complement strand
CGATCCAGAAACGGATGATGACCTGGCTCTCATGCCAGCCACGCAGCTCGAAATGATGATGGATAGGCGCCATTGCAAAGATACGCCTGCCACGCAGCTTGAAACTTCCGACCTGCAGGATCACCGAGAGGGCTTCGATCACAAAGACCCCTCCGATGATGACGAGGAGCAGTTCCTGCTTGGTGCAGATCGCAGCCGTCGCCAGTCCCCCCCCGATTGCGAGGGAGCCAGTGTCCCCCATGAAGACCTTGGCAGGGTGACAGTTCCACCAGAGAAACCCCAGTCCCGCCCCCACGAGTGCCATGAGAACCACAGTGAGTTCACCCAGGAGGGGGTGGAATGGGATATGGAGGTATTCCAGCCCGATGACCCGTCCAGCAAGGTAGGCAATGACCGCGTAGGCGAGAGAGACCGTTATGGTACAGCCGGTCGCCAGGCCATCGAGGCCATCTGTCAGGTTCACCGCATTTGAACAACCTGTGATTACGATCATGAAGAACGGGATGACCAGCCAGGACAGGTTGATAACGGGCTTGCGGAAAAGCGGGAAACTCACCTCCCCGACCCCGAGAGGCTCCACGACCGAATCCGAGTCCCCGGCAGCTTCGCCTGACCCGGCCCCATCAGCGACCTCCAGATGATAGCCTTGTCGTTTCTCATTGATCTCGTCCTTGCTGACCCCAAAACCACTGACCTCGGGCTTGAAGAAAATGAAGCAGGCCGCCAGCCCACCTATGACGAACTGCCATAAAAGCTTCTGCCGGGAACTGATCCCCGCGGAGTTCTTCCGAACGACCTTGTTGTAGTCGTCAACAAACCCCAGCAACCCGAGCGCGAGCATGACACAGCAGGTCACCGCCACGAAGGGATTGAATACCCGCCCACAGATCACAACCGCCGAGAGAACGGCACCCAGGATCAGCACGCCACCCATTGTGGGAGTGCCTGCCTTGTCGCCATGCAGTTCCGCCAGCTTATGCACCTCCTCCGCGGTCCGGATGGGTTGCCCGACCTTGAGCGAGATAAGCTTGCGGATAACACGGGGCCCGAAGACAAAGATGAGGAGAAATGCCAACACCGTCGCCATTCCGGCCCGGACCGTGATGTATTGGAGAATGCGGAGAAAACTGAACGCGTCCGCCCATCCAGCTCCGGCGGCACGGGCTTCTTCCCATTGTTGGTAGATCCAGTAGAGCATTAGTTTTCGTTTCTGGGGAAGACCGCCTCCATGACCTTCTCAACGGCCGCCTGTCGACTGCCCTTGAACAGGATTACGTCGCCTTCGTGCAGTCCGCCCTCGAGCCAGCGCACGGCATCTTCGTAGTTGTCAAAGTGTTCCACGTCCCGCCCACCGGCCTCCCGGGCACCCAGCGCAATGTCCGCCGCAACCGCTCCCACGCTTACCACGCGCAATCCCCGCCGGGCAGCATGCGCTCCCACCTCCTGATGCATCTCCACAGAGAATCTCCCCAGTTCACCCATCATGCCTAGAACGACCGTCCGGGTATTCCCGTTGCTGGACCTCTGCTCCGAGACCACGTCAATGGCGGCCCTCATGGAATCGGGATTGGCGTTGTAGGTATCATCAAAAATGGTGATTCCCCTCTGCTCAAAGCAGCGTAGACGTCCCCTCGTCAGCATTGCGGCTTCCAAGCCGCCGGCCAACTCATCTGTTGTGAGTCCGAGGACCCATCCAGCACCGGCAGCCAGCAGGGCATTATTCACCATGTGCCTTCCTGCAACCGCAAGATCCACGTGGGTCCCCTCTTCGCCGTCAACGACCAGCTCGAACTCCGATCCGTTCTGGGTCAGTCTAAGCCCCTCCGCCCGGATCAGTCCCCGCCCATTTCCCACCGCTACCGGCCGGGCATGTGTCCGGGCTGCGAAGTAGTCTGCAAACTCGCAACCCGCCGTCACAAGGAGAGTTCCCACTTCGGGAAGCGAACGTGCCAAGGCTCCCTTTTCCTCTGCGATGGCCTCACGGCTCCCCATGAATTCAATATGGGCAGTTCCTATATTGGTGATGATCCCGATGTGCGGACGCGCGATTTCACAGAGAGGCGCAATTTCACCCGGATGATTCATTCCCATCTCCAGCACGAGAACCTCATCGTCTTCATCAGCGGCCAGAACCGTAAGGGGAAGCCCGATGTGATTGTTCAGATTTCCCTTGGTTGCGTGCACCTGGTAGCGCTGACCGATGACGGAGGTGGTGAAGTCCTTGGTAGTCGTCTTGCCGTTCGAACCGGTAATTCCAATCACGACCGCTCCCAGTTCCCCACGATACCAATGAGCCAGCTTCTGCAAGGCTCGCAATGGGTCATCCACCTCGATCGCTGCACAATCGCCAAGCAGCAGACCATCCGGGAGCCGCCTGACAACCAGCGCCGCTGCACCAGCCGCCACCTGTCTCTTATACACATCTGACGCTGCCGACGATATGCAGTGTG
>CAWWCX010000583.1:0-2454 GCA_963935445.1 uncultured Roseibacillus sp. | reverse complement strand
ACACTGCATATCGTCGGCAGCGTCAGATGTGTATAAGAGACAGCGTCTGAGGGCGGTCCAGAGTTCCTCCCGGAGGCTGGCCATCTCATGAAGGGTTCACTGAAAGGCGGGGCCGGTGCCTGCCAAAGGAAAGACCCGCCCCCGGGATGGGAGGCGGGTCTTGGAAAACGAGAATGATGAGCGCTCTGCTAGCGCCTCCGGCCTGCCAGAAAGGCCAGCCCGAAAACCGCCAGGAGGGCGGAGGAGGGCTCCGGGATGGAGGTTACGAAAGGATTGGTGTTGTCTTCCCAGACGAGGCCGGGGGCAGGATCCCCGTCGGTGGAGGGAACGCGGGCGTCCAGGCTCGCATTACCGGGAGGCTGAATGTTGTCGGACAGCGGTCGGAATTCCCAGTCCGCCTGAGCGGAGGTCACGGTGTTGTAAAAACCGTTTTCATCGGCGGAATCAAAGATCCGCACGCCGATTCGCCGAGAATTTCCCGTCGGCAAACCTGTGGGCGCCGGGCTGTCGGCGTCATCGAAAGTGACCCCGAGGCTGATGAAACCGGGAAGGCCTGTGTCGGTTCGGGTGTCCTCCTGAGGGTTTGCGGAACCCACGCCGCTGACCGGCTGGAAGGAGGCCCAGTCTGCCGCGGTGTAGGTTGCAGGATCCTGGGCCAACCCGGGCAATGCGAAGTAACCGATCTGAACGACGGACCCTTCCGCGATCGCTACGCCACTCGTATTTGTAATCGGAGTGGCGGCGGCAGGGTTGGTGAGTGGAAGAAAGTTGTCCAGATAGGTGACATCAACTGCGGAGGTGGCAGCGTTACCGACGCTGGCCGCGGCCAGGAGGGTGATGAAAGCGAGAGGTGCGGAGCGCATGTCGAATGGGGGGATTGGGGATTTTTTGAGAAGTTCTGTTCAGGGTGTGTAGGGAAGAGCGTGGTAATTGGCGGACTCCTGCGGAGTGGAGACGGCATCGCGAGCGACAAAGATGCCACTATCGGCGAGGACGACATCGTCGCCGAAGTCACCAAATCCACCTCCGACCTTCCTCCAGGCTCCGAGGAAGTAGTAGTAAGTGACCCAGTTGGAGCCGTTCCAGAGGTAGACGAGGTCACCCCCGCTGCCCTCGACCCAGTTGGGAAGGTTCTGAAATCCGAGGTCCCTCACGCGGGTATTGACTGGATAACGCGAGCTCACGAAACGGAGCCCGGGGCCGGTGATCGTGGTAATCTGTGCCTTGCCGGGAACGTCACCAAAGAAGGTCAGGGTGAGGTCTCCATTGGCTGCATCCCGCTGGATGAAAAAGCCCTCGTCCGGGAAGACGATGTCGCCACCGAAGTCCCCGAAGCCACCGCCCACCTTGCGCCATGCTCCGATACTGTAGTAGTAGGTGACCCAGCTGGAGCCGTTCCAGAGGTAAATGAGGTCGCCGGTTCCTATTTCCCCGGGTTCCCCGAAGAGGGTCTTCAGGGTATGGCCCTCGCGGACCGTGACGGAGGTAGTGGAAGGAAAGTTCCGTTCGGCCGCCATGAGATCGAACTCCGTCAGAACGGTCAGGGTGTCCGAGGTATTTCCCGTGATGAGGAACGCTTCCTCTCCGGGATTGGCACCGTCCTCGGAGACGTAGCAGAGGTGGTTGACAAAGGCATCCGGAGTCCAGCCTGCGCCGGTGACCGTGATACTCTGGGTGTCATCGCTTGCATCGCCCGGCGTCCCACTGTCGTTGTGGGCGCCGATGTCGGCGTTGCTGGTGTGTTTGGATTTCGTCTGGAGAGTCGCCGAGACGGCGCCAAGACTACCAGCGGACACGTTTACCTGAACATAGCCGGCTGCGAGGGTGTACGCCGTATTTGCCTCCACTGATGCGGTCAACATGAAGACCGCAGCCAGAGGGGGGGCTGACTTGCGGATAATTGAAGAGGCCATCCCGAGAATCTTGGTTAGGGTGGGCGCTTTGCGCAATCATATTTTTGGTGAACCTCTGCCCGAAAACGGTATGGTCTGGCAGCAGAAATTGAAGATGACGCAGCCCAGAGTCACCCGAGGTACGGAGAAACTCATCCTTGTGAAAAATTGTGCTTCTGAACAGCTGAATTCCTTACTGGATCGGCAGGGGCGTCCGGAGGGAGCTCTGCGGATCAAGGTGATCGGTGGAGGTTGTAGTGGGTTGCAGTATCAGATGGACCTCGTGGATGGTCCGCTGGACCGGGATATCCTGGTGGAATCAAGTGGTGTTCGGGTGGTCATCGATCCCAAGAGCGCGCTCTTCGTGGGGGGGAGCGAACTCGAGTATTCGGCGGATTTGCAGCATGGGGGATTCAAGGTAAGTAACCCGAATGCGGTGGTAACCTGTTCCTGTGGGGAGAGCTTTGCAGCCTGATGGCCGGGGGGCGCGATTACTTTGGCGTGTTCGGTCTGGAGCGGCGGCTCGATGTCGACGCCGGAGAGTTGCAGCAGCGCTACGACC
>CAWWCX010000582.1:0-2474 GCA_963935445.1 uncultured Roseibacillus sp. | reverse complement strand
GTACGGTCTCGTGGGCTCGGAGATGTGTATAAGAGACAGCCCCGGAACCCCTCGTGGTGGATGCCCTCTTCCCGGTCATGGCCGAGAACCGGAGCGAGTAACAGTATCCCAGGCCCCTGACGCAGCCACTCTTCCCGTGCGAGGCAACAAGGGCCACTGACTGCTCGCCGCCCGGCCGCTCACTGCCCCCGCAGCCTGCGCGCCTCTGCCGGCCCCACCTCGAAGTATTCTGTCCCCGATGGCTTGACGGCTCCATTTTCCAAAACCTGATACTGGAACATCTTTATCGGCTTCACCCCTGCCATCTGGGACATCAGGTAAACGCGGATCGTCATGGGCTCCGTCCCCTGCCCTCCGGGGAGTTTACTGGCCGTGAACTGCACTTCATTGCGGCCGTCGCGCGCCCCTCCGATGATAACTTCCGACTCCTTCGTATTCTGGTAAAGATGTCGACTCATCCCGTTCACCATCACGCGCACTTCCCGTCCGGGACAGTAGACGTAGGTCTTGGCGATATATTTGACCGGAGCGCGCAAAACCACCAAAGGCTCCTCGACTGAACCAGCCGGCAAAAACTCCGGCTTCTTAAGATGGTCCAACTGCCCGGCCTCCAACTGGGTCCGCACCTCCGGCAGGCTCGCAAGGTTGAGGTAGTCCGCCGTATCGTATTTCCACCCTTCGGCCTCACGCACGAACGAAAGAACCAGCAGGTTCTTCGGAGGCCGACCCCCGACTCCGAAATCAACCGGCCCGAAGTAAATCAGGTTGGCAGTCAAACCCTTCACCTTCACATCGAGCAACTTCAGGGAACGGGTATCGGGTGGAGCTGCCGGGAGATTGAAGAGGGTCGAGGCGATCCGGCGACGCTC
Source organism: uncultured Roseibacillus sp. (assembly GCA_963935445.1). Taxonomy (GTDB): domain Bacteria; phylum Verrucomicrobiota; class Verrucomicrobiia; order Verrucomicrobiales; family Akkermansiaceae; genus Roseibacillus_B. The sequence continues at coordinate 1,605 of CAWWCX010000582.1, read as the reverse complement.
AGAGTGAATGCGATTGACAATCGATGTCCGCCGATGAGTCGCGGTGTGAAGCTGCCAGTTACGGTAGTTCTTGGTCATCATCGCGTGGCGCCAGTGCTGGTAGACGGCATTCAGGTGCCCGGCGAGAGCCTGATCAGCCTGCTGTGCGGTGACTCGCGAACCCGCGAGGAGCAAAGTTGCTCCCAGAAGGGTGAAAACCGATCGGATCATGACGGAAACTATGGACATCTTCGGTCCGGAATGAAAAATAAAATCCGCTCCGCTCCACTTCGTCAGCTCCGTGATCGACCAACTCATCAAGGCTCCTCCCATCGGCGAAACGCGCGACCGTGAACTTCTCAAAGACGCTCAATCCTTCATTTACTTCCATTCCCCCGGCGGAGACCTGGTCGCTCACTTTTTCTTCCCGCCGGGCCACGATCCCGGGACCGCGACCGCGCCCGTAATACTCTTCCTCCATGGTGGCATGTGGGATCTCTCCATGCCTACCCAGTTTGTCCCTCACGCCCTGCACTTCGCCGCTCGCGGGGCGGTCTGCATGTGCGTCGAGTACCGGGTCACCGGCAAGGGCGGAGCCTCTCCCGTTGAGTCGCTGGAAGATGCCGCGATGGCGATGGTTTTTCTCCGCAAGAATGCCGCCACCCTTGGCATCAACCCCGACAAGATCGTTTTCGCCGGTGCCGCCTCGGGTGCTCACCTCGCGCTCTGCTGCGCCACCATGCCGGAGATCGGAAACGAACCCGGCGAGCACTACCGGCCGGCCGCACTCATTCTTTTCAGCCCGCTGGTCAACACGACGCGCAAGGGGGTTGGCGGAGAGAACTTTCCCTCCGAAAAGGAGGCGCGGCATTACAGCCCTTCTGAATACCTTCCACGCGCCGGACTCCCTCCCTGTATCATCTACCATGGCCGGAACGACCGTCTCATCCCGGTCGAACTTGTGGCCAGATTCGCCAAGCGCTACGCGAGGAAGAAGAACAGCTGCGAGCTCATGGAATTCAAAGGGGCCGGCCACACCTTCTTCAACTTCAACTCCCACCAGCAGAACTACGAGGTCACTCTCCGCTCCGCAGATTTCTTTCTCGTCGACCTCGCTCTCCTCGAACCCGATCCCCTTGCGGAGGATTACTAGGATCACCGCCTGACCCCGCCCGCCACCCGGAAGACTTCTTCCCCCGGGTGTCTGCACCTCCCCGGAACATGGAGCCTGAGCCACGAACTCCCCCGTTACGCAAGGCAACTCCGGAAGATGTGGGGGAAATTCACTCACTCGTCTGCGACCTGGCGGCCTATGAAAAGCTGCGCCACGCCGTAACCTCTACTCCCGCTGACCTTCACCACGCCTTCTTCGGTCATTCCCCACGCGCGGAAGCCTTCGTTTCTGAAGCTCCCCGAACAACCACCCCTCCCATTTCCGGCAGTCTTGCCGGGTTCTCCATTATCCTTCCAACCTTTTCCACCTTTACCGGCCAAGCCGGCCTCTGGCTCGAGGACGTGTATGTCCGGCCCGAGTTGCGCGGGCGAGGTCTCGGCAGAGCCTTTCTCGAACACTTCCTCACCCTTGCGAAGGAACGGGGCTGTGCCCGCGCGGAATGGTCGGTCCTG
>CAWWCX010000581.1:0-2481 GCA_963935445.1 uncultured Roseibacillus sp. | reverse complement strand
CAAGGCCTTCTGCCGCACCAGCGCCTCCCGCTTCGCCTCCTCGGCCTTTTGCTGCACGAGGGCCTGCTGCCTGGACTCCTCCGTTTTCTGCTGCCCCGTTTCTCGTTGGCGTCGTTCTTCCACCTTCTTCGCCGCCTGGACCCGACGGGCGGCTTCTTCTTCGGACGGCACCCCGCGCTGACGATTCCCTTCCACCACTGCTTGCGACACCTCCTGCTTCCGCTCTCGCGCAATCTGAAGCCTCTCTTCCTCCTGACGTTTCGACTCGACCACTTCCTTAGGCAGCCGTTCCCCGGCAGATGCGTTCTCCGCCATCCGGCGCCGCTCTTCCGCCTGCTGCGCAGCCCGCTGGCTAACCGCTTGTTGCCGTGCATTCAGCTCATCCTCAACCTCGCGTTTCTCCTTTCCTTCGATCGCCCGGGCCTCCGCCAGCGCTCTCTTCTGCTCCTGCAACGCGGCTACCGCAGCGCGCCGACTCTCTCCCTCCGCAGCCGATCGAGGCCCCTCCTCTCCCGGTTGCTCCCCCGCCCTGCGCGGCTTCTGCCCAACAGAAAGGGGTTTCTCCGCCTGCGTCTTCGAGGACAGGGGCCCGCGACCCGCCATCCGCGCATTAAGGGTCTCCCGCGCCTGAGCCAGCTCATCCTGAACCTTGTGGATCGAACGTTTTGCCTCCGCCCGCTCCCTTGGATTCAACTTGCCCTCCCTCATTCGGCGCTCTGCCGCAGCTACCGCCGCACTGGCAGCCCGCAATCCGTTCTCCACCTCTGCCCGGCGCTGCCGCACTTCGTCAAGTGGTCGCTCCGCAAGCTGCGCTTCTCTCCCGGCTTGCTGCCGTTGCATGTTCTGGCGCAAGGCCACCTGGCATTCCCTCGTCGCCACCGCTTCCCGCGCCGCCTCGTGGCGACGCAGCGCCGCACGCTGGTGCCGCACGACGAGGTCGCGCTTCATCTGCCCTTTCCCGGCTCGCACCACATCGACCCGACCAAGGTTTCCAGCCACCCGGCCCGGACAGACCGCCGCATTCCAGGGGGCCTTCACCGCCGGGGCAAAAACATGCAGGGCATCATCGTGCAACCGGTGACGATGGCGATGCACGAAATGATCATGCGCATTCCCAAAATTCAGTCGGCAGGGGCGCGCCGGGCGGCGACAGTGACGGTTCACCCACGCAAAGTCAGGACCGCCGCAGTGCACCCGCCGCTCGTGCATCGAAAACCGGGTCACATTACGCGTATTGATGACAATGGTCGTCACGCGCACGCGCGGAACGCAGTAGGACTGCACAGGCTCATAAAAGTGATCCACCGGAACAAAGTTGTAGCAGTCCGGTGCCACATCGTAGGCCAGATCGATCCCCGGATCGTAGTCGTATGTGTCATCATACAGAGTCTCCGGCGGCAGAGGGGCCCAGCCCAGGTAGTCGTCATTCTGGCGCCATGATACCCACGCCGGCGCCCAATCATCTCCCGGCACCCACACCCAGCCCTGGTCAGCGAGGAGCACCCAGCGCCCATAATGGTAGACAGCCCAGCCAAAGGGCTCATCCGAAAGCCACGTCCATCCCTGGTCGGAATGCACCCAGCGTCCCCGCGTGTAGGGTCTCCAAGCAGGGTCTGTCCGCAAGTCAGCCGGTTGCCATACGAACCCATACTCACTGGTCTCGAACCAATCCCCGAACCGCGAGAGTTCCACAAAAAAGATCTGGTGGTCTCCAGCATCCAGCAATGCGACCGGAACCGCATTCCGTAAAGCCAGCTCATGCCCAATCCCCGGTGGATCTTCTTCAACTATGATCGCCCTCCCAGCCCCGGGCACTCCCCCAGACTCAGCATCCTCAGATGGAGTGTCGGCGGCGTCCCCGGACCCGGAATCCTCGCCAGAACCCTCTCCTACTCCTGCGGCGACCTCCTCCCTGACTGCAACTGTCTCTTCCTCAGCGACCACCCCCTCCTCTCCCAGGGCCTCGAGGGCAATCTGCAACTGCCTGCGCGCCTCTTCCAGCTCCCTGTCGAGGTCAGCATCCCGCATATTGATGACTTTTTGGGGGCGCTCTTCCTCCGACTGGGCAAAGAGTTGATTGAACAGTGAAGCATTGGCGCCCTCTCCGCCCACCTGCTGCTCACGATCACAGGCAGGCAGTGCACACACGGAAAACAGGGACAGCGGCAAATATAAGAAACGTTTCATGAAAAAATGCAGATGCGCCCCATTCGACGCGTTCCGCACCCCTCTCTATTCAACAATTCGGAAAAACAGCCGGAGATTTTACCACCGCACCACCCTTGCCGCCAAATCCAGCCCGGCCGTAGTCTGCGGCGTGCCCTCTCCTCCCTCAACCGCTTACCACGAAACCGCGAAAATCCTGAAGATCCAGCTCCGCGAGGCTGAGCTCGACCACGGGGCCTTCGAAATCTTCCTGAGCCCATGCGAACTTTCGACCTGCCGCGCCACCTGCTGCCACGACGGCGCTATTCTTTCCGG
>CAWWCX010000580.1:0-2510 GCA_963935445.1 uncultured Roseibacillus sp. | reverse complement strand
CCATCAGGGCCCCCACGACTCCACCGCACGGAATCGCAAAGGGGAAGTTCCATGGTGGGGCGACCACTACTGTACCAAGCGGCTCGGTGTGCACCCCCGGTGGACACATTCCTGTCTCGGCGTAATAACGGCAGAAATCGATCGCCTCGGAGACCTCGGTGTCGGCCTCGGCGATGGCCTTCTTGCCTTCCTCGCGGAGGAGGGCAATGCTTTCAAAGCGGGAGGCGGAAATCCGGTCCCCGCAGGCGCGCAGGATTTCGGCCCGTCTGGCGGTTCCGGCGGCCATCCAGCCGGCCTGGCCGGCCTTGGCGGCCGCGAGCGTCTGGTCGATCTCCCTTAAGTTCGCAGTTCGGGGGTGCTCGCAGGAGGGCTCTGCGGCCGTGAGGGCTTTCTGATGACGCTCCTGGGTCCAATCGCTGTCGGGCTCGTTCCGGAATCCTTTCTCCCCGGGGTCTGGTAACGTGAGGCGGCGTGGCGTGGGGTTCACCCTATAGCGATCTCGCCAAGCCGACAGGAAGTGTTTCTTCTGGTCCTCCCATTCCTTGCTGCCCGGCTCGAGTGAGAACAGGCTGGCGAGAAAGTTTCCAGGCGAGGTGTTCTCGTCGAGGCGGCGAATCAGGTAGGCCAGGGCGCTGCCGAAATCCGTGTCACTGACAATGGGAGCATATACCCGCAGGCCGCCTGCGGTTTCCTTTACCGCGCGGGACTGGGGTGGAGCCATGCCTTCCAGCATCTCGATCTCAACGGCCTCCTCTACGCTGTTCCTGCTCCGGAGTACCAGCGCGAGGGCGATGTCGAAGAGGTTGTGGCTGGCGACTCCCAGGCGAACCGCCTGCGTGTTCTCGGGTTGGCAGGCAAATTCCAGCATGCGCCGGAATGCTGCATCCGTGTCATGCTTGGTGCGGTGTGGTGCGGGGTTCCAGTCGTGCAGCTCGGCCTCCACGCGTTCCATGGCAAGGTTCGCCCCTTTTACCAGTCGCACCTTGATGCGCTCGCCGCCAGCGGCTACGCGGCTCCGTGCCCATGCGGTCAGTTCCTGCTGCACTGCGATCGAGTCAGGCAGGTAGGCTTGCAGGACGAGTCCGGCGGGTAGTTTCTTGAACGCCGGTTCGTCGAGTAACTCCCGGAAGGCAGCGACTGTCAGGCTGAGGTCGCGATACTCCTCCATGTCGAGGTTGACAAATTTCCTCTCGGGGAGGGCCGCCCGGTAGAGCAGGCGAAGGCGATCCTTGATGGACTTCAGGGTAGTCTCCGGGGCAACGAGATTGATCTGGCTGAAGATGGCCGAAATCTTGACCGAGACGTAATCGACATCCGGGCGCTTCAGGAGCACCAGTAAGGCATCGAGCCGCCTGCCAGCTTCTTCTTCTCCGAGGACGGCTTCGCCAAGTTGGTTCAAATTCAGCCCGACACCATCCCGGCAGCGATTTGCAAGGTGATCGGTGAGGTGGGGTTCCTCGGCGGAAAGGATCACGTTGCGAGCCTCGTTGCGCAGGCGCCTGCGCACCAGGTGCATGACCGTCCCGGGGAGGAACATGGAGGCCATGGCGCCAAGTCGTAGCTGCATCCGATCCCACAGCCCAAAGCCCTCGCCAATGCCGACTTGGTTCAAAATAGCTCGCCATCCTTTGGCGGTCCTTCCTGCCGTGCTGCTTCGGAAAAGCCGATCCGTCATCAGCATGCTGAGCGATTTGGCTCGTGGGCTCCGAACGAGCTGGCCTACCCGTTTCATCTGTGTGTTCTCCGCTGGAGTCGTGACTTCAAGGGATTCCTGCAGCATCGACTCGGCGAGGGCCACTGCTTCATGGGCTACGGCCTCGTCGAGGGCAGGGGCGGCCCTAGAAAAAGTTCCAGCCCTGTCAGTTTGCATACCCCTACACGGTAGACTCTTGCTGCTATTCTGTCTTTGGTGTTTTCTCAGTCTGTCGTGCCGAAAAAACACAAAAATGGAATGATCGGTGGAATCCGCTCCCGGCTTGTTGATTACGAGGCTCTTCTAGCCGAGGCCCCTGGAGTGGAAGCCATGGAGAAGTTGTTCCAGCGACTGGATGGCATCCTGTTCTGCATTAAGGACCGTGAGGGGTGCTACCTCTCCGCCAACGACGCATTTCTCCAGCGCGCCCGGGTGGAAGATCCGTGTGATCTGATTGGTCGGACTGCCAGGGAGTTCTTTCCGCCGCTCCTGGCTGCAGGTTACGAGCAGCAGGATGCCGATGTCATTGCCCGTGGGGAGGAAACACGAGACAGGCTGGAAATGATTACCAACCCGGATGGTGGCGTAGGCTGGTATCTCTCGGACAAGATTCCCATTCGGAACCGGCGCGGGCATGTCATTGGTATCGCCAGCATGTCCAGGGATCTCCACTCGTCGTCGGACAATGATCCCCGCTACGCCAAACTCGCGACGGTTATCGAGCATATGCGTGCGCATTACGATAAGCCCTTGCGGATCGGGCGACTTGTTACGCGAACGAACCTCTCGCTTAGCAGTTTTGAACGCCTCATGCGTT
>CAWWCX010000579.1:0-2514 GCA_963935445.1 uncultured Roseibacillus sp. | reverse complement strand
TCGTGGAAGTGGAAGTGAGGCTCAAAACTTTTCCCGTCGAAGCCAATTCCGATATCTCCATGACCGGAAGTCCAGACTGCCCCATAAGCGGCTGAACCCACGAACGCTCCATAGAGCCCGATTACCATCAAACCAAACAAACGAGTCATAAACGCGAATTAGTTGCGTTTTTCTACCGCCGGCAGAGCTGCGGTCAAGTCGCAACTGCAAACTTTTTGCATTTGTGAGATATTCCTGAAGAAGGACCTGTCTTGACCGGTTTCAGGAGAGGGCCGCCTCTGGCCCACCGCATTCCGCAGCCTGTTTGCACCGCCTGCAAGGGCCCCCTCGAAAAGAGCATAAGACGCACCAGAATCCGGGCGGCCGTCAGGCCATTGCTTCTTCCGGGCCACAGACGCTGCAACTGCAGCGCACCAGGTTACCAATATGCGTAACGATTAAGAAGAAGCCTCCGATCGTGGTCAGGATACTCGCCAGGGGCACATGAATGCTCCATCCCCCATCCGCATCCGCCTGAATCGATGGGCAGCAGGCGTCCACGCATTCTTCGGCAGGTTCACCGGATGCAGTGTCCGTGCATTCCGAGCCAGCGCATTCTGAATCCGATTCGCAAACGCTCTCCTCACCCTCACTTGCACATGACGGGTCCGCACCATCTCCGACAGCGCAGTCGAAACTCTCCCCGGGGGCGACCATCCCCTCAACGTCAGCCGCACCCGGCTCGGAGGCCTTCCCAAAGCTGGGGGCCGCTGCTCCCATGAGAATAAAGACGATACCCAGTACACCGCTGACAATAACCCACTTCCGCCTGTGCTTCCTGAAGCCCGCCATAACCATGAAGGCAGCCAGCGGGATGACCAGGGAGGCCATCAACCAGTGGGAAGCCGGATGGGCCCACACCTTTCCGAATGCCGGAAGAACAAGGAGAACGATGGGCGTTGCTGCGCAGTGGATCGCGCAAAGAATGGAAGCCACCACGCCAATGCGATCCCCACTCACCGGCCACCGGGAGCTGGGTGAAACCTCCATACCCTGCTGAACCGCTTCCATGTGCAGGGAGCAAATAGCAACAAACACGTTCTGGCAAATGCAAATAAGTCGCACTTGCGTGCTTCCACGCCCTCCCAGCCGCAGCCTCCTCGATCAGGCGGCGCAATCCTGCCATCCCTGCCGGGCACCCTTGTTCCCCCTCCGGAGGCAGCCTCCTGAACGGCATTTTGTGACGCCCGGCTACCCGGCAGGAATAGGTTTCGCCAGCATACAGGCGCTCGCTCCCGAGGCTTCTGCGAGAGGAGCATGCTCATTTTCCACCGCGGACACTATTCTTGCACCGGTCGGCCTGCCTCGGAGCAAATGACTCCTCGAGGCAATCGCGAAGAGGGCGCCGATTCCCGAAGGTAGCCTCATCGTGCACGCAGGGCGGGAAGAAACGTCCTCGCTCCAGCAGCAAGTTTTGACTGGCCCCCCCTGCGCTGGCCTTGGAATATCCAACGACTGATTTCCACCACGTTCATGGCGTCACCAACCACAGCCTTCTCTGCCGGAACCGGCCAGATCATCTCTCTCCTCCTGCTGCTGTCGCTCAGCCTGCTCCTCCCTGCCACATCGAGCAAGGCACAGGAGCGCCTCCCTCATCAGGATCCGGAGGCCAGAGACCACTGGGCCTACCAACCGGTGAAGCGCCCCGAGCTACCCGGGGGACTGCCCGCCGAGTGGAATGCCAATCCGATTGACGCCTTCCTCTTTACAAAACTGGAGGAAAACGGCCTGCAACCCGCCCCCCTTCTCGATCGACCCGCTCTGTATCGCCGGCTTCACTACTCGATCACCGGGCTCCCCCCGTCACCCGAGGCCGTGACGGCCTTTTCTGCAGACCGCACTCCGCGGGCCTACGAAAAGGCGATCAACGAACTACTCGCCCGGCCCCAGTTCGGAGAGCGCTGGGGCCGCCACTGGCTCGATCTCGTACGTTTCGCGGAAACCAACAGCTTTGAGAATGACCGGCCCAAACCCGGGGCGTGGCGGTATCGCGACTGGGTCATCAAGTCCCTGAATGAGGACATGCCCTACGACCAGTTTCTTGTCGAACAGCTTGCGGGCGACGAATTAGAGCCCAGGACCTCCGAACGGACAATCGCAACCGCCTTCTACCGCCTGGGCGCATGGGACTTTGATCCGACCGATCGTGTTCTCGCCCAGTATGACGACCTCGACGGCATCTTGACCACCGTGAGCCAGGTCTTTCTGGCAACCACCATCAACTGCGCCCGCTGCCACGACCACAAAGTCGATCCCATTTCGCAGCACGACTACTACCGGATGCTCGCCTTCTTCCGTGGCATCAAGCCCTACGTGAAGACGGAAGAACCTGGAATCGACTGGGACAGCCTGACCACCCGGCTCGACCTGCCTCCCACACGGGAAGAGGCCGAACAGCAGGCCAACGACTCCCTCAGCGAGCTCACCGCCTATGAGGACCTCGTCCTTGAAACGCTCCCCCCGGCCCAGCGAAAA
>CAWWCX010000578.1:0-2540 GCA_963935445.1 uncultured Roseibacillus sp. | reverse complement strand
CTAGTACGGTCTCGTGGGCTCGGAGATGTGTATAAGAGACAGGCGCTCGGTCGACGATGTTATTGTACGTCCTGAGCCGGGCACTGTTCGCGGGCAAGGTCTTCTTAAGCAGCACCAGGATGTCATAATCTCGGACCGCCTTACGGCCGAATTGATGGCAATCGAGAATGCTCTGGAAGTTCCGCCAGTGCCGTTCCCACCCTGGGGGCGTCCCCCCGCCCCCGGCTGTTGAGCGGGCGGGCATGGTCGGTCGGGGCCGGGCTCTTCCAAGAGCTCTTCGCGTGACGCATGACGATCAGGCGGCGCATCACTCTGACCCCGATTGCTCGACCTGGTAAAACTCGCGGGGGGGCGTTGGGAATGGCAGGGAGATCGTATGGCTTGCCCGGTCCTCGCTGGCCCGCACAAACGCAAACTCGTCTGCGAAATTCTCGAGGTCTGGGGTGCGCCGCACCTTGTAGAAAAGTCCCCGCCGCTGGGTCCAGTCGAGACGGTACTGGGAGTTCGGCATTGGAGTGACCGTGAGCCTTGGGCGCTCCTGCAGGATGCTCCCGTCAAAATACCGGATGCCCAGCTGCCACGCTCCGATTCCGCACTGCGCTCCCATCGCCCGGCCCGGCCCGTCATCCGCAGGCACATGAATTCCTCCGTAGAGCCGGGACAGCCCCGCCTGGTCCGCGGCGTCATAGTAGGTCGCCCATTGCAGATTCACGGCCGCGGTGGGCCCGGCTTCAAACTCGAGGCCGCCAGCCGGGATGATGTGGGTTGCGAGACCTCCGGGGAAGAATTCACTCCCCGTGAGACGAGTCAAAACCTCCGCCGCTGCCCGGCTGAAGGTGCTGTGTCCCGAGAGATACCCCGCAAACGCCGGGGTCACGAAGGTGTCCCGCTGATAGGGCAGCCAGCGGTCGGCAAGAATCCATCCTACTCCGCCAATCTGGGTAGCGGTGTCTGCCGGCTCCCCCTGCCAGGACCGAATCGCGATCTTTCCGATCGCACCCAGCCCGAGGTGGCGGTGCCGACCTCCCACCTGGGTAGTCGCCGCGGTGACCACTTCAATCAGATCAGGAACAAGTGGCAGGCCTTCTTCGTGATAGGAGGGCTCGTTGGCATCGCTCGACTGCCCCTTCTGGCCCATGTATCGGATACTGCTGATCGGCCGCACATAATCGTATTCACGCTTGCAGGTCCACGCCGCCACCGCGGCATCATGCACCGCGGCATTGATCAGGAAGTACATCTTGACGTCCCACTCCAAATCATCAACGACCGGTCCCGTTCCCATGAACCGGCGTTCGAAACCGGCATGGTCCACCACTTCGTTGGCAATGACGTTCCAGTGCCCGGGGGGAGTTTCAGATTCCGGGCCGTCTGCCCAGTATTCCGCAACCACCCGCCCAAAATCGGCCTCGTTCACCAGGTTGGCGGTGTAGGGCGCATCGGTAACGGGATTTTTCACGTGCCCGGTCCCGTCGTTGGCCCCCAGCGAGTTGTTTCCCATCTGCCCCGGCGAGCAGTCCACCACGGGCGCCGTGGTAGGATCCAGCAAACTGCTGTAGCGGATCACCTCGGCATTCCCGTCCTTGAACTCCTGGTCGCCTGCCCCTTCAAGCTCGGGGGGCGTCCCGGGGTCGAGATACAGAGTCTCCCCTGGTTCCCGGCTGAGGGCAAAGGGCCACACCTCCCGCCAATGGGACCCAATGAATTCCTGAATGGTGAACTCGAGGGGCTGCCCGGTCTGCGAGAAGGCCTCCACAAATTCCAGCGGCTGCCAGCGATTGGGGTCCACCAGAGTTGTGCCAGCAAACTCGAGAATAAGCGGTTGGTTTACGGCTGTGTAGGTGTTGTCGGTGTAACCGCCCGCCTCGTTCGAGTTGTCCCCCGCCGTCCAGGTGATGATGGTCTCGGCCACCCGGTTGCCAACCGCTGCCGGGCTGTCCCCGGCCAGGGTCATGTTACTGGCATCATATCCCAGACCGACGAACCGGGCATCAAAGTTGGCCTGCGCCTGCAGCACGTTGGCCGCGGGAGTGTTGGGGTGAGCCACCACACTGTAGCGATGGGTCAGGACACGGTAGGCCGCATAACTGATCGCCTCGTGGCGGGCCGCGTCCACATCAAGGGCTTCGGCATCCTCCCGGTGCAGGTAGCCCACCGCCGTCTGGTCGTAGGCGGCCCAGGCATCATAGAGGGCCACCGAAACGTGAAAGAGATTACGAGCATGGACCGGAGGGTCCGGAAAGGACAGTCGCACCGCGGCAAGGAGCTCTTCATTCCAAGTGCGAGCCACCGAGTCCGCACGGACCAGGGCGGGAGCGCTGAGGAGGAGGATCGCTACAAGTGCGCCTTCTACGGGTCTTTTCTTCATGCGGGCGTTGGTGCGGTATACAAGATATAGCCTCTCCGGGCGTGGTCAATGCCTCATGGCCCTGCCGCCCCCTCCCCGCACGCCCCGTGCCCGGTCTCTTATACACATCTCCGAGCCCCCGAGCCCCGACGAGAGCGCGGATGCCGTCGTGGGCTTGTAAAAAAAAAGGGGG
>CAWWCX010000577.1:0-2552 GCA_963935445.1 uncultured Roseibacillus sp. | reverse complement strand
CGGCGCGAACGGTCCTGTCCAATGTCCATGGTGCAGGATGGGCTCCTGAACGGGGAGCGTCAACCACCCGGGCGCACATGATTGCACCAGGACTCACCAGCTCCCACGCTCTTCCCTCCAATGTCCGTGGTGGACGGGTGACCTGCAGGCGCTAGCATGCCAACTCATGCGCCCGCAATTCCTCTGCCTCCTCCTCCCGGCCCTCAGCTGCCAGATCTCGCCGGCGGCAGCCCAGAGGGATCCCACCGGAACAAAGCCCCTCCTCGAACAGGGGCAGGGCCCGGAATGGGTTGCTCTCGGAGCAAGGGACTTTCTCAACGTCAACTGCTACACGGACACCTGGCACTGGAAGGACGGGCACGCCTTCTGCACGGGCAAACCCACCGGCGTCATCCGCTACCGGGAGCCTCTCACCAACTTCGAGTTCGTCTGCGAGTGGATGCACAAGCAGAAGGGCGGGAACTCAGGTGTCTTCGTATGGGCCAGCCCCCGGTCCCTGCGCAACTGCGCGCAGGGCCGTGCGCGCCTTCCTCACGGGATCGAGATACAGGTTCTCGATATCGGCTACCGCGAGGTCTACGAGAAGCAGTTCAAGAAGCCGGGCGACTGGTTTACCAGCCATGGCGATGTCTTCACTGTCGGCCCCGTGAAAATGAACCCCTTCCCCCCGGTCGGCCCCCGTGGGAAACGGAGCTTCCCCTCCCGGAAGACAACGAAGGGCATCAATCAGTGGAATCACTACCACATCCGTGCGGTCAACGGAGAGGTCCGGCTCTCGGTGAACGGGGTCGAGGTCTCGGGCGGGGACGGAATTTCACCCGCCCGGGGTTTTCTCTGCCTCGAGTCAGAAGGAGCGCCCATCGAGTTCCGGAACCTCCGCCTCAGGAAACTGCCCCCGGTGGTCACTGAGCTTGAAGATTCCGCGGAGATTCCCGTCCCGACAATTGACGGCCCACGAGCGACCGCAGGGCCCACCGTCTCCCTGAAGGGACACCCCATTCTGGGAACCTGGAAGTATCTCGATGGTTACACCCGGGAATTCCTCCCCGCGGGCCTTTGCATCCTCAGGCACAACGATGAGGTGATCTGGAAGCGGCGATGCACTTCCAGGACCGCCCATGGCCTCACCCTCGAGGGCGGCCTGCAGCACATCCTCGACGGCAAGGTCCTCAGGATCGAGGGCCGCTACACCGCAACCAGGGTCGCGAAACAGGCCCCCACCATCACGGAATAATACGCAGGGTGAAGTAGGTCCGCACCGAGCTCGTGGCCGGAGCCGACCCGAACACATCCTTCGTATCGGGAATCTCAATGTGATAGAGGCGGTCGATCCACCTCTTGTCTCCCCCCCCGAAGTCTTTCATGACCACCAGCACGCTTGTGCGTTCGGCATCAATGTGCACCCGCTCAATTGCATCGTCCCGCTCCTCGTGACGGGGCGATCCATAGCGACCCGTATTGGTGTAGAACCACGAACGCACCTTGAGCTTCCCGGCCAGTTGCTCTTCGCTCACTCCCTGGCCGACCGGCTGGGTCAGCTTGAGGAGGAATCCGTTCTTGGCCGCCTTGGCGTGGTGAATGGTGGCCGCCACGGTTTTTCCATCGTGGACAATCCGCTGCAAGCTCGCCTGCTGGCCACCCCAGGCACCCCACCCGCGGCCCGTCTGGCCGATCAGCAGACTTCCGTCCGGCAGGAAGACGGGCCGCATCACACCCGAGGCAAAGAACCGCGCAAAGGGCACCACGCATCCCTGGTCAATGCCATTGACCTGCTCGGTGACCACCCGGAAGAGATTCGAGAGGGTCTGGTCACCCATGAACATCTGCCCCTCGAAAGGCCCGAACTTTCCACCCGTCGTATCCCACGCTGGATTACCCGGTGCATTCGCCACCATCCCATGCGGCAGCCAGACCGCCCCCTTGCGAATCTTGTCCTTCCACTTGTCGAACTTCAACTCGCCCGAGTCGGGCTTCATCTTTCCGGGCAGGGTCACCAATCCGGAAAGGTGCCCGTAGAACTTCCCCTTCTCGAGAGGCACCACCTTGGAGGAGCCAACATACTCGCCCTGGTTTTCGGAATACCAGAGCCGCCCCTCGGGATCGACTCCGATTCCCGCAGGACTGCGCAGGCCACTGGCGTAGGGCTCGAACTTGCCCGCGGGAGTCACCCGGCAGGCCCAGCCGCGGTAACCGCCCATCGATCCCATGAAGGGTCCGCCAGCCCGCCAGGAGGTCCGCTCGTTCCCGCCGTGCGACAGATTCAGAGAGAAGTAGTAGTTGCCCTCCTTGTCACGGGCCGGTCCATGGGCGTACTCATGATAGTTCCCGTGGAATCCGTAGTCGTCACAAACCGTCTCGAAGCTGTCGCAGCGACCGTCACCATTGCTGTCCTTCATACGGGTCAACTCCGGTTTCTGCATGACCACGAACTGGTCTCCCTTATCGTCCTCGATCACCACGCCCAGACACTCGTAGGTTCCCTCCGCAAATTTCGTCCACTTGTCATTGCGGATCCGCCAGACACCCGCCGTCCTGGTCGCGACAACGATTGT
>CAWWCX010000576.1:0-2560 GCA_963935445.1 uncultured Roseibacillus sp. | reverse complement strand
TGCTGACCTGATCATGTCCGTGAAACGCCCTTGGCGCGACGCCCTCGTGTCTATATACTACCAGAGACCCTACTCTATTCGAATACTTCCCGACCATGCTCGAACTCTTTGGCAAACGTGATCGCAGGCCTACCCACTGTGACGGATATTCCCGCCGGAACTTTCTCAAAGTCGGCGGAATGGCCGCCGGCGGCCTTTCCCTCGGCCAGCTTCTGGGCATGGAGGCCCGGGCCGGGACGGGATCGTCACACAAGGCGGTCATCAATATCTACCTTCCCGGTGGCCCGTCTCATCTCGACTTCTTCGATCTCAAACCTGATGCCCCGACAGAGATCCGCGGGGAGTTCCGCCCCATTTCCACCAACGTCCCCGGCATCCAGATCTGCGAACTCTTTCCGCGGCTCGCCAAGATGGCCGACAAGTTCGCCATCATCCGTTCACTTGCGGACTCCGATGGTGCCCACGACTGCTACCAATGCATGACCGGTCACAAGCGTCGGGATGTCGCCCCCGCCGGGGGGTGGCCCGCCTGGGGGTCCTGGGTTTCCGAAGTCCAGGGTTCCAAGCCCGGCATTCCCGCCAATGTCTCCCTCATGTATCCCACCGGGAACCGGACCTGGGGCGAAGCTGGAAACGGAGGGTTCATCGGCAATTCCCATGCTCCGATGGGTCTTGTCGACAAGGACCCCAACGCCAGGGCCAAAAGCATGACCTTGCAGGGCATGTCGCTCGACCGGATCATGGATCGCGAGGCCCTGCGGTCGTCCATCGACAAGATCAAGAGCGAGATCGACACCACCGGCCAGATGGAGGGGCTCGATACCTACAATCAGCAGGCACTCGAAATCCTCGCTGATGGCAATCTGGCCGCCGCCCTCGACCTCTCCAAGGAGCACCCGAAGGTCGTTGAACGCTACGGGATCAACAATCCCCAGTATCAGAGAGACGGGGCGCCCAAGATGATCCGCAACTTCCTGGTAGCCCTCAGACTGGTGGAAGCCGGAGCGCGCGTCGTGTCCCTGAACTACAGCCGTTGGGACTGGCACGGAGGAGACGGACTGAACTTCCCGCGGTCCCGCGAAGAAATGCCACTCCTTGACCAGGGGCTGAGCGCTCTCATCACCGACATTCATGAACGAGGGCTGCAGGATGATGTCTCCATCGTGATGTGGGGCGAATTCGGACGCACTCCCAAGATCAACAAGATGAACAGCCGTGACCACTGGCCGAAGGCCAACTTCGCCTTCCTCGCTGGTGGCGGCATGGACCTCGGCCAGGTCATTGGAGCCACGGACAAGCACGGGAACGAACCGTCTGAGCGCCCGATCAAGTTTCAGGAGGTCTTTGCCACCCTCTACCACAACCTTGGCATCGATCTCTCCTCCGCCACCGTGGAGGATGCAAGTGGTCGGCCCCACTTTCTCGTCGACCCGGGCATCAAGCCCATCCGCGAGCTGGTGGGCTGACCCAGTGCGCCCACCCCCCGGCATCAACCCGTTTTGCGTGATCGGACCGGGCTCCGGCATGCGCCGGGAGCATGAACTCCCCTTCTCACCAACGAGAGCCGGTTTCGAAAGGGCGCGCCGGTTTCCCAGCCATTCCGGCCGCGCCTTGCGCCTCTTCCGCCGGCCGCTAGTGCACGGATACCTTTGAGAACACACTCAGGATCACGACCCCGAGCACGATCAATGCAATCCCAAGGATCGCTCCGGCATCAAGGCGCTGCTTGAGAACCAACCAGCCGATCACACTGATGAGAGCCATTCCCGCCCCACACCAGATTGCATAGGCAACGCCCACCGGGATTGAACGCAGGGTCAGGGAGAGCATGTAAAAGGCCAGCGCGTAGCCACATATCACCACCATGGAGGGGCCGGGTCTCGTAAATCCGTCCGTGGCCTTCAAGGCCGAGGTGGCGATTACTTCCGCGACGATTGCAATTCCTAGGTAAACGTATCCTCCCATAACAACAGGCAGCGCTTCTGCCTGCCTGCCCCTCCTAGCCCAGCTCGCCCGCGGCATCAAGCGTGGACGAGCATGTCCTCGTCGGGCGGGACACCCGCCCGGACTAGGCCAGAACATCCTGGATAACGTGCCCGTGGACGTTCGTCAGACGCCGCTCAAGACCATTGTGGTAATAACTCAATTGCTCGTGATCGAGACCAAGCAGGTGGAGGATCGTTGCATTGAAATCATAGACCTCGACTGGATCAACCGCCGCCTTGAAACCGAATTCATCGCTCTCCCCGTAGCTGAACCCCTTTTTCACACCCGCCCCGGCCAGGATACAGGTAAACGCTTCCGGGTTGTGGTCGCGACCCGTCCCATTGCTCTGCAGGAAGGGCATGCGCCCGAACTCAGTGCACCAGACCACGAGAGTGTGATCGAGGAGACCCCGGCGCTTCAGGTCGCGCAGGAGCGCCGCAGTCGGCTGATCCATGATCTCAGCCTGCATCGCGTGCGTCTTCAGAATATCGGAGTGGGAATCCCAGTTCGTGATTCCGTTGCCTCCCGAGGGATCGCTGCCATTGAAGAGCTGCACCACGCGCACACCTTTTTC